>JBGOWS010000037.1:0-13267 GCA_041478735.1 Thermodesulfovibrionia bacterium
CATATTGTGGTTATTAAGTGAACAGTATTGGGACTTAGGGGGGGTGTATCATAATCAAATCTCGTTGCTTTGCAGAGGTTTTTCAGTATGTCTGCATCATATTTTATGCAACATTTAGGTTAAGATGCAACAGCAAAAATTTAATGGATAATTTATTTAAAACTCTGTTCCTCGGTTGGGAAGATACCTTTTTCTACTTCTTCTTTGTAGACCCTTATTGCGTTTAATGCTTCATCTCCTAAGTTTGCATATCGTTTAGCAAATCTTGGCAAAAACCTTTTGAACAATCCGATAACATCGTGGAGGACGAGCACCTGCCCGTCACAATAAGGACCTGCGCCTATGCCAATGGTTGGTATTGAAAGTTCCTCTGTAATCTTCTTTGCAAGCCCCATTGGTATTGCTTCAATCAGCAAAGAAAATGCGCCAGCATCTTCAACAATATGGGCTTCCTCTATTAATCTTTTTGCTGATTCCTCTGTTTTTCCCTGGACTTTATATCCGCCCATTCTGTGGATAGATTGGGGTGTAAGGCCTATATGTGCCATAACCGGTATATCTGACTTTGTCATCGCCCTTATATGTGGGGCAACCTCAGCACCGCCCTCTATCTTGACAGCAGAAGCACCAGCATCTTTTAAAAATCTGCCTGCGTTCCTTACCGCATCCTCAATGCTTACCTGATATGACATGAAGGGCAGGTCTCCGATAACCAATGCATTCTTGACAGCCCTGGAAACTATCTTTGTGTGGTAAATCATCTCATCCATTGTAACCGGGAGTGTATTTTCAAGACCCTGCACAACCATGCCGACGGAATCACCAACAATAATTGCATCAATACCTGCCTCATCAACTAGCTTTGCAAAAGGATAATCATAGGCAGTAAGCATCGTGATCTTTTTTTTCTCTGCCTTTTTCTTAAGAAAGTCCTGAACTGTTATCTTAGGCATAACCACTCTTAAATTTTGCTAGATTTTAACATAAAACTTACTAAATACCCAAAGGAAACCTTATCCTGAATGTCGTCCCGTTATCACTGCTATCAACAGAAATACTTCCCCCGTGTGAGACAACAATCTTATGAACTATTGCGAGGCCAAGGCCTGTGCCCCTGTCCTTTGTCGTGAAAAAGGGTATAAATATCTTATCCATTATGTTTTCTGAAATACCATGGCCTGTATCAGATATTGAAATCTCCAAAAAATCTTTTATTGAGGCTTTGATAGCCAGTTCCCCTCCTTGAGGCATTGCTTCGACAGCATTCTGTATAAGGTTTGTAAACGCCTGCCTCAAAAGTATTTCATCGCCTTTAATAACGGGCAGTCCACTGATGTCAAGGCTAAGATTAATATTGTCGCTTTCATTTGTAATTGTCGCAGCGCAATTTTTTATAATAGCCTTCAGGTCAACATCGGAGATATTGAGTTCAGCAGGTTTTGCAAAGGAAAGAAAGTCAGAGATAATCCTGTCCATAACAGCGATCTCTTTTGAGATCGTATTCACAGTAGGTTTTAAAGAGTCATCTGCCTTTTTTAACAGGAGTTTTGTATAACCTGCAATTACCCCCATCGGATTTCTTAGCTCATGAGCAATTCCTGCTGATATCTCACCAAGGCTTGAAAGTCTTGCCCTAAGTTCTGTTTGTGACTCGAATGCCTTGAGACGTGTAATGTCTGTAAAAATAAGTATCTGACCTATTATCCTGCCTTCTTCGTCTTTTAAAGGGGAAAGTGTAAGTCCCAACCATATTTTCTTCCCTGATGGTGTTATATAACTTATCTCTCCTCTGTCAACGACCTTCCTGTCATTTAGAAGATCTGTTAAAGGTTTATTCAGTACATCTATATGATATTTCCCGACAATCATATCCCCTTTAACTTCGAGTATTTTTTCAGCAGACAGATTTATCTTCATAACCCTCATCTTTTCATTAAAACTCATTACTCCAGTCGGAACGCTCTGCAGTATATTTTCATTATAACCTTCAATCGCCAGAGCTCTGTTTTCTGCATCCTGCCGCAGGACTTCAAGCTCTCTTTCCTTGTCTTTAAGCTTCGATATGAGTTCATGAAATGTGTCCACGACAAACCCTACTTTAGATACATCTTCCTGCTCTAATCTTTTCTTTTCACTATAAAACTTTATAAATCTTCTGAGAAAATAAAGAAAAGCTAAGGTTGCAATAACGAATACGATTGAGTATAAAAATATTGTCTCTGCATTCATATTGCTATCTGCCTACCGAGATACAAATAAAATATCTCTTGACCGTAAAGAAGAGAAATAAGGGTCCCGAGAGCAAGGAATGGGCCAAACGGAATCTTTGTCTTTCTTCCCTTACCTTTAAAAAGCATTAGAAATATTCCAAAGAAAGCTCCTATCAGGCTGCCAAGAAATGTAGTAAGAAGTACTGCCTTCCAGCCCATCAAGGAACCAACCATTGCCATCATCTTTATGTCTCCACCCCCCATCCCCCCGCGGCTTAGAACAGCCACAGCATAAAAAAGCCCGCCCCCGGTTAAAAAGCCTATAATTGATGCCTTGTATCCGAGGAGAGAATATCTCATAAATGGATCAGGCAGAAGAAAAGATCCTGCGACAAGTCCTATAGGTATGCCTGAAAGTGTAATCCTGTCAGGTATTATCTGAAAATCCAAATCTATGAAGGTTATGGCAATAAGGGCTGAACAAAAAATAAAATACACTAAGGTATGCCAGTCTAAACCGAATCTCCATAGGACCAAAATATATAATGCTGCATTCAGGAATTCGACAAGGGGATATCTAAAAGATATCTTTGCCTTGCACGCCCTGCATCTGCCACCAAGAAATATATAACTTAATATCGGGATATTATCCAGAGGCTTAATAGGGATGTTGCACGAAGGACACCTCGAGGAAGGTGTGATAATTGATAAGTTTCTGGGAATCCTGTATATACAGACATTAAGGAATGAACCTATAACGGAACCAAACAGAAATATAATGACATATAAAATTATGTTATGCATCTATCATCTATCCTGCTTATCTCTGATGCCTTCTTTTTTGTCATGTTTATCTCATTGTTGATTTTCTCGATCTCGTTAAGAGCTTCTATTATGACTCTGTCTTTCAGTATGTGCCTGTCAGGATATTCTTTCATCTCGTAAACCCTTAAGCCGATTGTCTTTATCAATTCATCTCTTTTTTTCTCCATCTGCTCTGACTGATAAAGTAACTTCATCACTAAATACTCTATTTTAAGTCTCTCTGAAAGCAACGATGAAAGCCACTTTATTTTTTCGACCCCGCGGTCGAAATTATTTTTCAGTCTTTTCCACATATTTTCCCCCTAAGCAGTCTTAAAGAGTTCAATTTTTCCTTCCCAGAATGTTTGAAGGGATTTCATCAATAGTGGATATCCCTTCAAATCAGGATCTCTCTTAATGAGGCTGAAGGCCTCTCTCCTTGCCTCATTAAGTAGGATTGCGTCCCTTACAATGTTTGCTATTCTGAGGTCTGGCATGCCTGATTGGCGTGTTCCAAAAAATTCTCCCGGCCCCCTGATATTCAGGTCTTCTTCGGCTATCCTGAAACCATCATTACTTTTTACCATTATATCAAGTCTTCTTCTTGCTTCCTCTCCATAGGGTTCATATACTACAAGTATGCAGTAGGAGTGGTGTGAACCACGACCTATTCTTCCCCTTAACTGGTGAAGCTGGGAAAGCCCGAACCGCTCAGCATGTATTATAAGCATAAGCGTTGCATTCGGTACATCTACGCCTACCTCTATCACAGTTGTACTAACCAGCATATCTATCTTCCCCTGTTTAAAAGATGCCATTATTTCTTCTCTTTCATGAGCCTTTATCCTGCCATGAAGAAGCATGACCTTAAATTCGGGGAAGAACTTCTCAAAGGCATTTTTACCTGTTATAGCTGCCTTGAGATCAGTTTTCTCTGACTCTTCTATTATCGGATAAACAACATAGACCTGTCTTCCCTTTTTTACCTCTTCTTTAATAAGCTTGTATATATAGTCCTTTTGTTTTGAGTCAAATAAAAGAGTTGTCACAGGTCTTCTGTCAGGCGGAAGTTCATCAATAACAGAGTAGTCGAGGTCACTGTATAGTGTAAGTGCGAGTGTCCTGGGTATCGGAGTTGCTGTCATGACAAGGACATCAGGGTTGTTAGCCTTTTTCCTGAGCAAGGCCCTTTGCATTACACCGAACCTGTGTTGTTCGTCTACGACCACAAGGCCGAGGTTTTTAAATATCACACCTTCCTGTATAATTGCGTGGGTTCCCACAACTATATCAATCCCTCCTGAAGCAATCTCGCTTAGAGGTCTATCTTTTTTGCTCCCTGTCAGAAGACACATCTTCAGACCCAGGTCTTCTACCATCCTGTGTAGACTAATGTAGTGCTGTTCTGCAAGTATTTCTGTTGGTGCCATAAAAGCTGATTGATATTTACATTCGGCTGCAATCAGCATGGCCATTAATGCAACGACGGTCTTCCCGCATCCGACGTCACCTTGAACAAGTCTGTTCATTGGATAGGGCTTCTCCATGTCTCCGCGTATATCATTAAATACTCTTTCCTGGGCCTTCGTTAACCTGAATGGAAGCATCTTGAAAAGTCTTTTCAAAAGAGTGCCATCGGTACTAAAAGCAATCCCTTTTTCGAGCACACTGTTTCTCTTCATCACAGCGAGACCGAGTTCAAGCATAAAAAGCTCATCAAAAGAAAGCCTCTTGTGAAAGTCGCTTGCTTCTTTGTTAAGAAGTCCGACATCTGCATTAATATCAGGGAAGTGGATATTTGAAAGGCTTTCAGCAAGGCCAGGCAATTTGTTTCTTCTCAGGATTTCTATAGGTATTGTATCGTTTATATCTTTAATGTAAGTACTTATTATATTAAACATTATTGACCGCATCTGCCTTACACTGAGGCCGCTGGTTACCCTGTATACAGGCACAATCCTATTCACGTGGATTAACGAATCATTATCGCTTATTATCTCGTATTCAGGATTATCCATCTCAAATCCGATTCCCCAGTAAGGATTCCTCTTGATAGACCCGTAAAGTAATACTTTATGTCCTACCTTGAAATTCTTTTTCATAAAAGGCTGGTTAAACCATTTGCCTTTTAAAAGACCGCTTCCATCACTAACTGTAAGTTCGAATATCTTCAGATTTCTTCCCGGTAGTTTTATTACTTCAGCAGAAATGACTTTTCCGGATACGGTCTCCATATTGCCGTATATCAGGTCACTTATTTTTCTAATATTGCTTCTGTCTTCGTATCTGTAAGGAAGGTAATGCAGGGCATCTTTAACTGTTTTGATGCCGAGATGGGTCAAGAGTTTGGCCCTTTTAGGCCCTACACCTTTTATATATTGAATCTGAAAATCTGACAGGTCTTTACCCCGTTGTTGCAAAAACATCTGAATAATCCAAATAGTAGCATCTAAAAAGCATAGTTGAATTTATATTTTAATACAACTTTAATGCAACTACGGGGTTTAACCATCAACAGATGGTGGATCTTTTTTGTCTGGTTCCTTCTTTATAGTGTCCTCGAATGCCTTGTCTGCTTCTTCCATTCGTATTTTAGAATATTCAGTGTCACTCAATATGTCTATATCCCAGCCTGTAAGCTTTATAGCAAGCCTGACATTCTGACCTTTTTTGCCTATAGCAAGCGAAAGTTGCTGGTCATTTACAACTACCATGGCTGTCTTGGTTTCCTCGTTTATCCCAATTTTGTCAACAGTTGCAGGGCTTAATGCTCTTGCGATAAGCTGCCTGGGGTCATCAGTCCACGGTATTATATCTATCCTTTCTCCCCTGAGTTCACGCACTATTGACTGTACCCGTGTGCCTTTCATACCTACACATGCACCTACAGGGTCGATAGAAGGGTTATTCGAATAAACTGCAAGTTTTGTTCTTTCCCCGGGTTCTCTTACGATGTTCTTAATTACGACAAGACCATCATTGATCTCTGGAACTTCCATCTTGAATAAGGCGGCAATAAATTGTGGGACGGTTCTCGAAACCATAATCGAAGGACCCTTAGGGGTAATCTTCACATCTTCTATATATGCCCTCACAGTATCGCCCCGTTTAAGGTTTTCATTAGGAATCGTTTCTCTGATAGGAAGTATCGCCTCTGTTTTTCCAAGGTTAAGAAAATATGCTCCTTTCTCCTTTCTCATGGTTACGCCGCTTACAATCTGCCCAACCTTATCTTTAAATTCATTGTATATCACATCTCTTTCTGCTTCCCTTACTTTCTGAAAAATAACCTGTTTTGCTGTCTGGGCAGCAATCCTGCTGAAATCATGCAGGTCTAAGGGAATACTGACTACATCACCTTCCGCCTTGTCCGGGAAAATCTTACTGGCCTCCTCAATAGAGATTTCTTCATTCGTATTTAAAACCTTCGAAACAATCTTTTTAGTTTCAAAGGCAACTATGTTGCAAGTTTTTGAATCGATAATGAGATCTATGTTTGTCCTCCCTCCAAATTTTTTTCTTGTAGCAGAAAGAAGGGCAGACCGTAAGGCTTCAATTAATATCTCTCTAGATATACCTTTTTCTCTGCTTATCTGGTCTATTACATAGCAGAGTTCTTTTGACATTTAAGCTCAACCTCCAGTTTTGCCTTTGATAATTTCTCAAATGGAATATCTATTTCACGGCCGTTTACCAAAAACTTTATAAAATTTCCATTAATCTTTGTTATCCGACCTATAAAAAAATTCTGGTTTTCTATTTTTTCTATCGTAATTATACGGCAAAGTCTTCCTACATTCTTCTCAAAATCCTTTATACCCTTAAGTGGCCTGTCGAGCCCCGGAGAAGAAATCTCCATGGTGTATGATCCTGGAAACAGGTCTTCAACATCAAGAACAGTTCCAAGGCTTTTGCTTAACCGCTCACAGTCACCGAGTGTAACTCCCCCCTCTTTATCAATAATAACCCTGAGCAATAACTTTCCCTTTCCTAATAACTCAATGTCGAATATCTCTACACCTTGTTCATCAGCAACCCGCTTTGCTAATCTTAAAACCTTTTGTTTTATATCATTATCCATAGCAAATATAATAGGCCCCTATAAAACAAAAGAGTGGGTAAACCACTCTTTCATAAAAATCAGATATTAATTTAGATTACCAGTTTTTAGTATAAAAAGCAAATTCAGGGACAGGTGAAACCTGTCCCTGAAAATTACTAATGTGCCGGTTTTTCCGGCGCTGGCGCCGGCGCTGGCGCTGGCGCTGGCTGTTCTGGTGTTGGCGCTGGTGCCGGTGCTGGTGCCTCAGCTGGCTTTGGTGCCTCTGGCGCTGGTGTTTCAGCCTTCTTGCAGCCTACTGCAAATGCCACAAGTAACATTAATGATAAGATCAATGCTATAAACTTCTTCATTAATTTTCACCTCCTTTCAAGATATTTATTAAATATCTCAGAAAATGTGATTAAAGTCAAGAATTTTTGTAACCCAAAACCTAAGTTTTTGTTGAAAATAAGAGGCAATCTCAGCTAACTGTGTTATTTTAAAACATTCCCAATTTGATGTAAAATCATTTCTAATGAAACATTTATGCCGATAAACCGGCGCTATAATGTATGAAAATTTGTAATAATCCTCCTCCCTCTTTTCCGCACTCAGGCGGATTCGCCTAGGTGAAAGAAAAAAGAGGAGTAACAATTGAGAGGATTTATAAAATTTTTAAATGGAGGAGATTACTAAAACCAACAAATTCTATATACTAAGGAGGTCATAAGTAAAAATACATATTATCCAATTTTGTCATTCCGTGCTTGACACGGAATGACGATCATGTTGCCTTACTAATGAACTCATTAGTAAGTTAGAGGTATTTCCAGGTGAAAAGATTTGAAGATGTTGTTGATTTCCACGGTCATATATGCCCCGGCCTTGCACTAGGTTATAGAGTATCTATTTTTGCATTGAAAGAACTTGGTGAAAGGGCAGCTGACGAAGAACTGGTAGCAATTGTTGAAAATAATTCGTGTGCTGTTGACGCTGTTCAAGTAATTACAGGATGTACGTTCGGGAAAGGGAATCTTATTTTTAAGGATTATGGAAAACAGGTCTATACTTTTATAAAAAGACCTTCTCGGAATCGAGTCGCAACGACAGGTGACGGTTTAAGGATTTCTGTTGAATGGAAATCCCCGGAGGATACCGAAGAAGAAAAACGTATGTGGGATTGGTATAAGAAGGGTGACCGTTCTGATGAGGTGTTAAAAATAATTCATAATAGAAAATCAAAAAAGATTGAAATGATATTGAGTGTAGAGGATGAGGAACTTTTAAAAGTTAAAAAGGGGAAGATGGATTTGCCTGAGGAAGCAAAGATATATCCAAGCCTCAGATGTTCCAGATGTGGTGAAAAAGTGATGGAGCCCAGGACAAGGATCAAAGATGGTAAAATAGTCTGCATACCTTGTTATGAGAGTGATAAACACTAACATATTATAGAAATACAATACTCAGTGTCATTCCAGCTTGTCTGGAATCTTTCTTTGTTGGGAACTGTAAAGAGGTGTAGGAAGAATGATTCCGAACAAGTCGGAATGACCGAGATGGAAGCCGAAATATTAAAAAGATCATAGATAAAATTAGGAGTATATCATGAAAGACATAATTACCAAGGCGGAGATTTTGATAGAAGCACTGCCGTATATTAGAAATTTTTACGGTAAGACGTTTGTTATAAAATACGGAGGTTCCGCACAGGTAAAAGAAGAACTCATGGAATCTTTTGCCAAAGATATAGTTGCGCTTAACTTCATAGGCATTCGGACTGCGATTGTTCACGGCGGAGGCCCTAAGATTTCGAATGTAATGGAAAAGATGGGCAAAAAGCCTGCATTTATACAAGGCCACCGTATCACGGATGAGGAGACAATGGATATTGTAGAGATGGTGCTCGGTGGTCTTATTAATAAAGAAATCGTTTCTTTAATCAATAGTCACGGCGGAAAGGCAGTAGGTCTTAGCGGCAAAGACGGAGGACTTATAAATGCGAAAAAGAAATTGTTAAGAAAACCTGCTGAAAAAGGCGTTGACGAGATAATAGATATCGGTCTTGTCGGAGAGGTGACGCATGTTGACCCTCACATATTAATCAGTCTCGAAAAAGATGGTTTTATCCCGGTTATATCCCCTGTAGGAGTAGGGACGAAAGGAGAGACATTGAATATTAATGCCGATTATGTGGCTGCTTCTATAGCATCTGCTTTAAAATCTGAAAAGCTTATACTCCTGACAGACGTCCCCGGAATTATGGATAAGAAAAACAATATAATCTCGACCCTTACCAAACAACGGATAAAAAAATTCATTAAGGATGGTACAATTACAGGGGGTATGCTTCCGAAGGTCCAGGCATGTCTTAAGGCGCTTGAGGGTGGCGTCTCGAAGACACATATCATTGATGGCAGGATTCCTCATTGCTTGCTTCTAGAGATATTTACAAAAGAGGGAATTGGTACAGAGATACAGGCATAAGAAGCTTTTATTCCTTTTTTTTCTGATCTTATTTGTCGGGCTGGCGCTTTATCTATTTTTGGTACCTGACGTTTCAAGGCTTAAAAAAGAAAATCCTAAAAAGACCTCTTTTATGGAATACCGTGAAAAGGAGTGGCAGCGTCAGGGTAAGAAATACAGGATTCAGCAGAAATGGGTTCCACTTTCTCAGATATCTCCTTATCTTATAAAAGCTGTACTTATTGCAGAGGACGATAAGTTCTGGAGCCACGAGGGTTTTGATTATGAGGCGATGCAGAAGGCTATTGAAAAGGATATAAAGGCGAAAAAGTTCAAGTTAGGAGGCAGTACTATCAGTCAGCAGCTTGCAAAAAACCTCTATCTTTCACCTGCTAAAACCCCAATTAGGAAAATTAGAGAGGCAATTATCACATGGAGACTCGAGAGGGCATTGACCAAAAAGCGGATCCTTGAGCTTTATTTAAATGTTGTTGAATGGGGAGACAGAGGTACATTCGGTATTGAAGCTGCATCAAGGCACTATTATGGTAAACCAGCATACGAACTCAGTCCTGAAGAGGCATCAAGGCTTGCAGCAGTCCTGCCGAATCCAAGGAAATACAATCCACTCGGAGACGGTAGGTATGTTACACATCGATCTAATCTTATTTACAGTATTATGGTGAGGCGCGGCATTGTTGTACCGGAATATGAAGAGGTTATAGACGTAGATAAGGAGAATGGTGAACTTGAGACACCGGAAGATGTCCCACCAAAAATAGAAGTACCACAAGCTGAATAAATATTCATAGAGGACCTGTTGGATTCTATGAATTCTTAGTATCAACAGGTGGTCTTATCTATTCAGAAAACAAACAATTTTACAGAGATATTACAAAGACTGTATAATTAAACAAAGGCTTTTACAGTTACAGCTTCGACTGTTTATGACTTGTAGCGTTTAATCCCACTTGTCAATTCTTTAAGTCAGGGCGTGATATTTAAAGTCGTAAAGATTTTGTTTGCACTTTTCAGTGCGCTATCTTTACAGACTGTGGGATTATGTGCTATTGTTAAAATTATTATATTTTTGAAAAGGTGGTGTTAGATGGCGATTGATAAGGTACAGAAACATACAATAATAAACGACTACAGACTTCATGATAGCGATACAGGCTCACCTGAGGTCCAGATAGCTATATTGAGCACACGAATTAAGTATCTTACTGAACATTTCAAGATTCATAAAAACGACCATCACTCGAGGAGAGGTCTTTTGAAGCTCGTTAGTCAGAGGAGAAAATTGCTGGACTATCTTAAGACTTTACACAAGGAACGCTACGACAAAATAATTGAACGATTGGAAATAAGGAAATAAAAGGAAATAAAGAGATATATGAAAAAGGTTGAGATTGAAATTCGCGATAAGAAGCTGATCCTCGAGACAGGTAAAATTGCAAAACAGGCTGATGGTGCAGTGCTTGCACAATATGGCGACACAATAGTTCTTGCTACAGCTGTAGCAGATAAAACTCCAAAAGAAGGACTGGATTTTTTTCCATTAACAGTAGACTATCAGGAGAAAGCATACTCTGCAGGTAAAATTCCAGGCGGTTTTTTTAAGCGCGAGGGGCGACCTACAGAGAAAGAGACACTGACTTCCCGTCTGATTGACAGGCCTGTAAGACCGCTTTTCCCAAAGGGCTTTTACTGTGAGACACAGGGTATTATAAGTGTCCTTTCGTATGGTGATGAGAATATCGCAGATATACTTGGAATAATAAGTATGTCAGCTGCCCTTACAAATTCCGACATCCCATTTAATGGTCCGGTTGGTGCTGTAAGGATCGGCAGGATTGCAGGCTCATTTGTGATAAACCCTGATCTGAGGGAAAGTGAAGAATGCGATCTCAATCTTATTGTGGCGGGTACTGAAGATGCCGTTATAATGGTAGAGGGTGAAAGTCAGGAGATATCAGAGCTTGACCTTCTCGAGGCTCTGGATATAGCACATCAGGAGATAAAACGTACATGTGCTGTTCAGAGAGAATTACAATCTATAGCCGGCAAAGAGAAAAGACCTGTAGTAATACCTATTGCGGATGAAGAACTTAAGAATACCGTTACAGAGATTTCTTTAGAAAAAATAAAAACTGCTATTACCATTTCTGACAAGCTGAGAAGGCAGAGAGCTCTTGACGAAATACTTAAAGAGATTATCGAGAAACTGAACACAGGCGAGAAGGATCTGACAAGGGATATAGCTGCTGTGGTTAACGATATTGAGAAGAACCTTGTGAGAAGAATGATTCTCAATGAAACCACCAGGGCAGACGGAAGAAGCCCTGATGAAATAAGGCAGATCAATTCTGAAATTGGTATTCTTCCAAGAACACATGGGTCTGCTCTATTTGTTAGAGGAGAAACTCAGTGTCTTGCAGTTGTGACTCTCGGCACTTCAGATGACGAACAAAGAATAGACTCACTTGACGGTGAGTCTTTTAAAACATTCATGTTACATTACAATTTCCCTCCTTTCAGTGTGGGTGAGGTAAAGCCATTGAGATCTCCGGGCAGGCGTGAGATAGGCCATGGTAACCTTGCGGAGAGGGCAATTAAGGCTGTGATACCAACAAAGGCAGAGTTTCCTTATACAATAAGGATAGTCTCAGACATATTAGAATCAAACGGATCGTCGTCTATGGCAACAGTATGCGGCAGTTCCCTTGCATTGATGGATGCGGGTGTTCCAATTAAGGCTCATGTTGCTGGTATCGCAATGGGACTTATAAAAGAAGACGACAGGGTTATTATTCTCACTGATATCCTTGGCCTTGAAGACCATCTCGGTGATATGGACTTTAAGGTTACCGGAACAGAGAAAGGTATTACTGCATTCCAGTTGGATACAAAAATAGGTGGCATATCACGTGAGATAATGGGAAAGGCACTTGAGCAGGCCCGGAAGGGCAGACTCTTTATACTTTCTAAAATGAACGAGACAATTGATTTGCCACGAATGAATCTTGCGCCATATGCCCCAAGGATTTATACAATGCAGATCAGGCAAGATAAGATTCGCGATGTAATTGGTACAGGTGGGAAGGTTATCCGCGGTATAGTTGAACAGACTGGTGTAAAGATAAATATTGATGATAGCGGCCTTATCAATATAGCCTCCCCTGATGGGGAATCAGCAAAAAAAGCGATGGAGATAATAAACAATATTACTGCTGAGGCTGAACTTGGCAAGACATACCTTGGTAAGGTTAAAAGAGTTGTTGATTTCGGAGCATTTGTAGAAATCCTTCCCGGGACCGAGGGATTGTTGCATATATCACAGATATCAGAAAAAAGAATAGCAAAGGTAACGGACGAGATAAACGAAGGAGACGAGGTTCTTGTAAAAGTTATCGAGATAGATAAGTTAGGTAGGATACGCCTATCCAGGAAAGAGGCATCAAGAGAAGCAACACACCAGAAAACAGATCAGGATTGATTTATTATTATTCCATTATAGAAGCCATTTCCTGCCATCGTTTATTACTAATTTTACTTCAGGATTCAAAGTTTTAACCTGATTTAGAAATTGTTCAAAAATTTATAATTTACCTAAATGTTGCATAAAATATGATGCAGACATACTGAAAAACCTCTGCAAAGCAACGAGATTTGATTATGATACACATGACTGTACATTTAACCTTTAGTGCTTTTTGGATAAAGGCTGGCTGGCCAGGCTATAGGC
>JBGOWS010000078.1:0-8773 GCA_041478735.1 Thermodesulfovibrionia bacterium
ATCGTCACCGTCGGTCTTATATTATCATAGGTCCTGCTCAGCTGGTTAGAAGCAGTGTTCCAGTTTGACGATGAGTCCTGCGCCACATTTCCTGCCTTATCCCGGACAGTAAGCCTTACATAAAAGATTCCTTCATAGGGAGGAACCCATGTTGTAAAAACATCATTTATAACAGGCACATTAGATGGAGGGCTGATAAGATTCCATGTATTGGGGTTGTTAACATCAGCACACTCAAGCACATAGCCTTCAAAGTTCAGATCCGCTGCTATTCCTTTTAGAATTACTGCTGATTTCTCTTTGGTTATTCTCAGATCTGCAGTAAGATTCAAAAGCGAACTCATAGCCCACAGGTCTTCATCGCCTCTACCGTAACATACACTTGATTGGTCAACATCTTGATAATAGGTAATATATCTGCCAAGTGGTGATAAACTGGCACTTGAGCCCCACCATCTCCCTATAGGAAGGTAACTCTTCCGTTCTCCTGTTTCAGAGTTAGTAAGAAAGTATCCTTTAGAATCCTCTAATAGGAGATAAATATTGTCATGGAAAAAGGATATAACGCTCACAAAACGCTCGCCTTCATCTATATAGCATGCGGGATTACCGCTATAAGCACATTCATATGTATAATCGCATCTCGCTCCATCTACTTTAAAAGCCTTTTTACCATTTGTTGAAATATCAACTACTATCAAATGGGGCTCATAAAGAGGAGGACAGCCTTTAACTTTTTCAATGACCTTATATGTGATATCAACAAAGGCAAGCTTTTTCCCATCATATGACCAGACTAAATTGCTCAGATTAACTCCGCTGATTTCTCCTCCTAAAAGAGGTATATACGGTGATTCATATACAATAGATACATTCCCCATGTCATCTGATATCTTAACTGATGCCTTATCATCATATTCAGTAAAGGCAATATTCTTTTTATCGGGGCTTAAAATGAAGTCATGGGAGTTATCAGACAATTCTATATGATTTCCCGCTCCACTCGTATCAAAAAACCATAACTGGCTATATTGATCTTCCGATATGATTCTTTGATTACCAATCCAATACAGCTCTCTATGGAGAGGATAATCAAACTGAATAATGCCGGTCTTATTGCCTTGAATATCCGACTTTACCAACTCGTCTGCGAGCACCCACTGCGAGGGATTTGTGGTCTTGACATAAGCAACATATGCGCTGTCCGGTGACCACTCGTAATTGAATGGATTATGATATGGATAACTGGAATCTATCTTTATCTTTTCAAGGGTATCGATATTTATAATCCAAATCTCTCTCTCATTATTATTTTTGATATAAGCAATATACTTTCCGTCGGGCGACCATTTCATCTCTTCTAAGTAATAACTATTATCTGACTTATCCAATAATCTGAGATTCTTCCCATCTGAATCAACAATCCATAGTTCAGTCCATGAAGTTCTATTCTTCGTGTCATATTTCCAGAAGGTAAATGCAACCTGCTCTCCATCCGGTGACAAACGATGCCGATAACCGGAATATCGATAATCAGGATTGTTATCCGTCCAATCCCATGGTATTAATCTAAGAATATCTTCCCCGTCCGGAGCCATTGTATAAATTCCAGTCGGATACTCAGGTGCGTTCTGATTGGGATAATCAATAGTAAATACAATCCCGCTTTCATTTGGGAACCAGTTCCAACTCCACTGAGAAATATCCGGCAACATACATGTAAGATTGTTATTCAACAGATATTTCGTCCCGATTGCATCCGTTAAAGGCGAGCGGTTATTATCTACCACAACCAATAAACTTCCAGGAACGTTGTTATTAACATCAACTATCTTTATTTGATACTGTCCGTCATCAGCAACCATTCCATTGTCATCAAGGCCGTCCCAGGTAATATTCCATCCTGTAGTGTTTTCAAGTTCGCTTCCGCTGAAGGTTCTAACAGTCTCTCCCTTTCCGTTGACAACAATTACCTTTACAGTCTGCGGAGCGCTGAGTCTGAAGAAGAATTGCGTGCTGTCTTTCACTCCATCGCCATTGGGCGATATATATTGCTCGGTCAGCCACAGGTTCGCATCCTGCACGCCGAATGTTCTAAAAGCGCTATTGTTATCCTCGCTTTGTTCTGTAATCGCATTATCAGGGTCAACTTTAACAGTTATCTTATGTGTCCCGCTTTTCCCGACGGTATCGTATACAAAAGATATGCTTCCCTGTGAATTACCCTGAATTAACGATATTGGTTGAGAACCAATAATCGTGCTTCCTTCATATGCAGCAACAGAAACATCTGATGCTTCCTGTTCTCCTCTGTTCTGAACAGATACGGCAATAGATACCGTATCCCCGTCTTTTGGGGCAGGAGGATTAAAGATTATGGAATTAGTTGAGACTGTGAGGTCAGGAAGACTGAGGATTTTCAGTGTCGTGAATGCATCATTGTCGCCTTTACTGATTTCCTTTATAAGATTATCAGGGTCTACCTTAAAATAGATGATTTTCTCCCCTGACTCCATAATGTTTGTCCAGTCAATGGAAACCGTGCTGCTTTCACCAGCATCAAGTGAGGAGATTGTCTGGCTTCCGAGAAGCACTCCGTCAACTCCGGGAGTGCCTTTGTAAAAATACACCTTAATATCCGATGCAGTGGAGAATCCTTCGTTTTTGATGACAGTGGAGATAGTGGCATTTCCCCTTTCTTTGGCAGGATTAGGGGTAATGATCATGTCTTCATAAGATGTCGTTAGGTTCGGCTGTGTGGAACCGTTTACTGTCAAATAGGCAATTGCTTTGTTATTGTCCTCTGAAAGTTCTGCAAACGTATTGAATGCGTCTATAAAAACTGTTACAGGAAGGTTTTCCCCGGCTTTGTTTGTTCTCCATGTAATTTCATTAGAGATAGTGGTGTTTGCAGGTATATTTACAGTTGCCGTTGCTATATCAAAAGGAGTTCCGGCTTCGTCAATATAGTATTTCAACTGAACATTGTAGGCATTCATCGTGCCTTTGTTGGTTATCTTCGATGAAATCTTTACATCCTGGAAGATATCAACAGGATTTTGAGAAACTGAAATATCTGAAGGCAGTATTTCAAAGTCGTATGTACCTTCAGGTTTAAGGATATTCAGTGCAATGTTGTTTCCTTCATTAGACTCTTTTATAAGATTATCCGGGTCAACAGAGATATAAAATCTGTGTTCATTTCCATCCCTGATTGTCACAGAAAAGGTTGCTGTTACTGATGACTGACCGGGAAATGCAAGAACCAGTTCACCAATCTTGGTTGCCTCGGCTATCACTTCTTCATAGAGCACCACCTTTGCCTGCGGCACTTCCATCCTTCCGAGATTCCAGATGTTCACATTCATCACAACAGTTGTCGGGAGTGTTTTAATAACCGGAGGGATGAATGTTATGTCCTCTATCTTTATTGACAAGTCAGGGTCAATGGTTGCCTTCCATACTGCATTTACTGCAAGGGCTGTCTGATATGGGCTTTCATGCCAGCTTCCATCCTCAGATTGATGAGTGAGGATATAATTCAGGCCATTATTGGTAATGTCTGATGAAACACTAAATTCCCTCAATGTTAAGACTGATAGCGCAGTGTCATAGACTGTGGTCGGACTGTTCCCAAACCCGCCATCTGCATCCTGCCTTTGCTTAAGCCATTCAACGCCCTTTGTAATCTGGTCTTCTATCTGGTAATTATTACGGTATTTACTGAACGCCGTGAGCACATTCGCTGTTGCCTCGATAGTGCTCCACTCATCATCACCACCCCAACCGCCGTCAGTATTCTGTTTTGATTTAAGATATTCTATAGCTTCTGATATAACATTTAGGTCTGAATAACTGGCAAATGAAAGAGATTTCAAGACAAAGGATGTGTCCATAAGATTGCTTGCATATGCTTCATTACTTCCCCACCCACCGTCTTTGTTCTGCCTTGAAATAAGAACGTCTATGAGCGATTGTATATCCTGACCTGATTTTATAAGGGTCTCTATCTTCCGTGATAGATAATCTATGTTTTCCGAATCATTAAAATTGAGCCACTGAAGTCCTGCCGAATAATTCTGCTCAGCAATAGCGAAATTTTTTAATACAAACACTGCTTCTGCTGTATCTCTTGCTGTTGTCTGGTTCAAATCAAACCAACTTCCATTTATCCCCTGGTTATTCATAAGCCATTTCACACCATCCTCTACATCAGGAGGAAGGGTTCTCGGAATAACGGGTGGTAATATCGGGCCTGGATTTACAGGAATATCTTCTCTGACAGTTGAGACTACCTGCATAATACCTTTGCCGTCAGTAAGAACAGAAAACCTCGTTACCCATCCATTCCTCATGTTTTCTATCCCGTATAATTCATAGCCGGTGAATGTACCAGACGCAGTAATAAGTATAAAGGCCGTCCTGAACGTCTTCTGTGATTCTGAAGGTCCGGGGGTCCTTTCCCCTTCCGCTGCGATGATGTCATCTATGGTGATGTATCGGGGTGTTCCCGTAATAGTTGCTCCGGTTTCCGGCATTTTCGCGGGGTCGATATCCGGATTTTCAATGAGGAGCATTGGAGAAACCTGGGATTTGTCGTAGAATCCCATGAGATATAGATCCAGAGGGCTGTAATATTTCTGAGTGGCGATGGAGGTGAATGTGCCATTGCCGTTTTCCTGCCAGTAGTTGCCATAGAGCACTGAGCCGTATGAATTAAGCAGATAGCTCCAGTGATCTAAATCTTTTCCAAGTAAGGCTGTGCTTATATTGCCGTTTGTATCCTTGAATTTCACATAAGCGCCCCATCTGTGCATCTGTTCATGTGCAAGAATTGAAAGTGTTTCTTCAAACTTCGAATCAAGGGGGTTGGTTACAATGGTTGCGATATTTCCCATATCAATGGTTCCCTGAAGTTTGCTATTACTTCCATAAAGGGAAGAATTATCTGCAAGCGGTATACCTATACCCTGTATATCATTCTTTACACCATGATAAAATGCCTTTGCATCAGGAGGCATCTGAAAGTCAAAGTTGGAGAAGATAACTATGAAGTCATATTCGTCTTTGTGGGTTCTGAAAAACTCTTTTGCTATTGCCTGACGAGGGATGCTGTTAATTGTTCCATCAGGATTCTTCGCATCATAATTGCCGGTAATCTCCATGACCGTGACATTGCCGTAATCACCAATAGACTTTGCAGTGAAGTCCTGGGCAAAAGAAACTGAAATGAATAAAGAAAGAAATACAAAGAGGAAAAGAAAGAGACTTTGCACTTTCTGAGTGGTCAGTTTTAAGTTTTTGATTATATGCTGAATCTTCATTCTTTTCGTCTTTCCATTCTCCCTATTACAAATCTTCCCATGAGCACTTGGAATCGGGAGGATACTCTGGGTTGTCAAGAATAACTCCTCCAGCTCCCCAGATTTCCTTACCCCTGAATGAGTAAAAGTCCGGGGAATATACGATAATGCATGGCGCCTCTATATCAAATTGAGCGCAAATCTCTTCTTCACTGTGATATTCTTCCTGGTCCTTTACTGCAAATCCTTCCCAGTTTCCCTTCATGATCGCCTTTGTATGATTCCAGTTGTTCTTATCATCCTGAACTATCGGCACTGCGGTCACATAATCGCTGTGATTTAATCTATAGTCACTCAGAACATATGCCCTGTAAAATTCTCCTGCTTTGATATAGGGGACATATAAGTTGTAATCCGCAGGTGAAGCATTATTGAGATCATTGACAGAAGATATCTTCAGGTAGATATCCTTCAGGTCATGAGGATATACATCCCATTCATTCGCTATCCCGTTATGATCTGTATCAACCTGTGCTATCGCCTCAGAGCTTCCTGCAACATACCAGCTTTCGTTGATACATATCCTGTCCATGTTATTGAAAACGTCTATCGGAGTCGGCTCGCTGATGTCTCTTATCCCTATCGCTACTGCATTGTCTTCATCGCCGACTTTCCCTGTGAATCTTACTTCCAAAGAAAGGTCTGATATACTGATTGGGATAGGCTCGTTCGTGAAGTCAAATTCAAATTCTGACGGCGCATCAGAGCTTAAAGAACTTATTGATATCGGTGTTGATGAAGAATAGGTGAAATCCTCTTGGGTTGTGCTTATCTTGTATTTTGCCACCGCCTTGATTGTGCCATTTCTCATTCCCTCATCAGGACTTGCATTTCTCACTTTGGCTTTGATGTTTGTGAAATGCTGCGGGCTTTGACCTGCATCGATTAGAGAATAGACATACTGGTCTGGAGGAGTTATCTCAAGGAATCTGCCTGAGATGTGTCCTACAACTGCGCCTTCTTCATTTCCGAGTCTTCCCCTGAAAACGAGAATGTATTTGCCGGGCTCTTTTGCATTATTAGGTATCGGGAAATCAATCTTGACGCTTTTTGATGATGCATTCAGGACAAGGGGTTTGCTCCAGAGTTCTATCCTCTCATCTCTCACATTGTCATAGAAAATCCTGAATGTCCCATTCATGTTTTCATTTGTGTTATTCACTATCACATAACCTGCATTGGCATCTGCTTCATATCTGAGACTAATATCTCCTCTGAAGAAGTAGTTTAAAAGACCTGCCGAGTAGCCTACGGCGCGGCGGACCAATTTATCTGCATAATCATTATGGGTTGCCTCGTCAAGTTTGAGCGTCAACCTCTGAAGGTCCCAAATAGGAAGGTATTTAAATAAAGGCCCAGCTGTCACAAAATGTTCAACAGCCTCACCGACACATTTTTTCCTCCAATAAGTTCTCTTTTTGTTCGTTGCAATATATGTTTCATCAAATTGCTCATAGCATTGGTTTTGGTCAGTATATCGAGGATAAGGGAAGTAATGGCCATCGTTTTTGCTAAAATTCTCCGTGAATATCGTATCGTCGCTGACAAAATTGGCGTTAGTATATTCCGACAATCCCCAGGTGAGGCCCGTGTTCGGTACAAAATTCTCCGTATATTGATCGGTATCGTAAAACTGCGTAATAGGCACCTTACCGCCGGGATTCTTTGTCAAGTCAACCTGTGGAAATAAGGGCGTTGAGGCAAAGGTATTAATTATCGGGTAATATTTTTTCGCCCAGGTTTCAAAATAAAGATCGCCCGTCGGGACATTCTTTTTCACCAGCCAATCTTGAACACCTTCTCCAACATGAGCATCGTTTCTCACATGTGCAGGTACCGACATGTCTTGTATCAGATGCATCTGATGACCAAATCCCTTGAATGTCCGCGCGAAATATGCCTGCCTGTCCGCGTCTGTTTTTCCGGTCAAAGCTTTGTAGTAATTGTTTCGTATCGTCTGCCACGTTTGATCGCCCTCTAATTTATAATATTTTTTCTGGTATTCTTGGTCCTGCGCCCATAGAAGGGCAGATTCTCCGGACATGGAATATGTGATAGGAATAAATGGTGGATAAGGATTAGTCACTATATAATAGTCGTTCAAACCCGCACTATCCCACTGTTTTAGTGGATTATGGAAATGATTATAGCTCCTGGCCCGCCCCAAGCCTAAATCCACAATGTTACCCGCGTCTTCAAGGAACGCACCTTCTCGAAGCCATTTATATATTTCTTGTTGTTTTGCACCCAGTTTGAGCAGATGAAGAAGCCCCTCTTCTAACCCTATATTTTTGAGGTAGTTTGTAGTGCCTATAATGGATTTGTAGGAAGCTACTTCGGAAAGATCTTGGTGGGTTTTTTCATTATCCCAAGACAATGCGAGAGAATGAAAATGACAGATTGTAACTACTCCAATTAAAACTGAAAGAATCTTTCTCATTTCATATCCTCATACGGAGTCAGGCCAAGCGATAAACGCTCTTTATTTAGCTCTCTTATTAGTAATCGCTGCTTTTCATCGGGTACATTTTCTTTCCCAAACAAACGAACTTTCCTCTCCTCCATCGTCAACTTTCTCAACGGTATTATCGCCCTTTCCCCTTCCCATGCAATCTTTTTCTTAAATATCGGGGCCAGTTTAAATGATTCCCATGGCCCCGATCCTATATACTCATATCCTGCCTTGAATATAAGCACATGCATTCCGCTCACGGTGCTGAATATCTGTAGTCCCAACCCCTTCACTTCGAAGTCTCCATTTTTGTTCGTCACGGTTTCCTGTGCATCAAAGTACGAACCTACTGTTCCGCCCGGTGAAGGCAGTTCCTTATACCACACCCCGAGCACCACCACGCCCTCAAGCGGTTTGCCGGTTTCAGCGTCTATGACTTTGCCTTTATAAGGCCCGTCACGCCACGCAATGAAGCCGCAGCCACTGGTAAATATCAAGTACACCATAAAGAAACACATTATTAAGAATCCTTTGTTACGCATTTAATAACCTCCGATTAAAAATCTTTGAACTTCCATATACCATTTCCATTCTTGATAAATACTCCTGGATAAGAATAAAGTTGTCCGTTTTCGTTTGCGACTATCTCATATTCAGCAATGATGTCATATACATTGACAATGTTAAACTCTATAAATGTCCCCAGTATTACCGGCAATTGATATTTAAGGGCTTCAAAAATGCTTCTGTATCTCTCTTTTGATCTTTCAATAAAAAACTTCAATGCCCCTTCAATATTCCCATTGACCAATTCTGCCTTCATCCCCTCCCACTTTCCTTTCAATAGAGCATCGATCTCATCCTTGTTCAGCACGGTTATTGCAATTGTATCCGAATAAGTATTCCCCTGATCATCTGTTATTGTGAGCGTTGGATAAAAGATTCCTTCTGTTGTATA
>JBGOWS010000100.1:0-7239 GCA_041478735.1 Thermodesulfovibrionia bacterium
AAAAAAGTATAATCAGGCCTGCCTGCTGAACTATCCAAGGTCTTCTGTTTTATATAGTTCACACCCTCTACCATCCCAATGAGTCTGATGATATCTTCTGCCATCCGCTCACCCCATTCCCCTCTTTTTTTGGAGCTCGCGAGAGCATGACCAAGCCTCTCAGTCGTATCTTTCAATTTGGAGGTAACTTCTTCATGTTTTTTAATAAGAGTTGAGACCTCTGTGAACTTCTCACCACTTACCTTACCAACTTCCTCAATTCTTCTCTGAACCTCAGACATGGTTTTTCCTATTGCCTCAATATTCTGGTCAATGAGCTCTTTTTTGCCATCAAGTTCTTTTTCCCCTACGATAGTCTGAGTTTTGAGCTTTTCTTCAGCCAATTTTATAAAATCATCTGCATATTTTTTAAACTCGTCAGAATTTTTAGCGAGTGCATCTAAAGAAAGAGCTTTAAATGTTTCACTGAGTTTGCTCTCCATTTCTTTAAATCGTTCTATTTCTTCTTGAAGATGTTTCTGGGATTCTTCAAATCGTGCCTTCAATTCTCTTTCAACATCAAGCTCTCCTCTCATCTGGTTTATGTCAGAATCCCTCTGCTGAACCTGCTGCCTCAGTTCTTCAATCCTTGCCTCAGCTCCACTTGCCCTTTTTTCAAGTTCAGTAATCTGATTTAAATAAGAAGCCTGTAAATTCGCCAACTTTTCCTGAAGGCGAGCCCTTGCCAAAAACCATGCAACAAGTCCGCCGATTATAAAACTCAGAATAAGAAAAACAATGATAGTTGTTGTCATCATTTAACCACCTTTTTAGCCTTTCTGATTAAGTATCTTGCCAGTGATACATTATATCCCTTTTCTTCCAGTGTTATTTATTTATATGTGCAAGCCCTAAACTTATTCCTTGCCCCTGAGAGGCAATTACAATTTGTCTTTCTTCAGAACAAACTGGTTTAGGTATAGAGTCAAAGAACCCTTTCACACCCTCAATACTATGCACAGTATCCATCTCCGGTAGGGAGGTAACGATGGCTTTGCCGTATGAACTAATGACAAGTCGTGGATCGAGTATGGCAACAACGCCGTAATCCTCAGCACCTCTGATAAGCCTCCCAAAGCCTTGTCTCAGCAACAGAATAGCAGATGGGAGGGCAAGGTCTGTAAACCACCTTTCCCCTAATCTTCTACACCTCTCATCATATACAGGGTCTCCTGGTGAACCAAAGGGCATCTTCACAATAATCACAAGACTCAACTTCTCTCCTTTTATATCAATCCCCTGCCAGAAGGTAGCAGTTGCAAGCAGAACAGAATTAGGCGTATTCTTAAACCACTGGATAAGTCTCGCAGGCGGCATGTCGCCCTGGGATTTGAAGGGGTAGTCTATCTTGATATGCTTTGATACAAAATAGAGATGTCTGTAAGAGGTAAACAGTGCCAGCGCCCGGCCTCTGGATGCATTGATAAGACCTTCAATAACTTTAAGACTTTTGTGACAAAAAGCTTCATTGTTCTCTTTATCAGGTGGTGGCAGTTCTTTATTAATATAAAGGAGGGATTGCCTCTTATAATTAAATGGTGAACCTATCACCACTTCTTTGAAGTCTGTAATACCGAGCCTCTCCTTTATAAAACTAAAATCTCCGCCTGCTGTAAGGGTAGCAGATGTCATAACCAGACTATCATAACCGCTGACCAGATCACCAAATGGCCTCTGAGATTCCACAAGGCTGCTCTTAAGCTCCAGATCACTTTTGTTTCCTGTCATATAATAGACTTTATCCTTATCTCCCTGCTCTATAAAGTCCTTTAAAGTGATTTCAAGAGACCTGACATAGGAAATAGTTGTTTTAACCCTGTCTTTTAGTACATCATCAGAGACCGATTCTTCATAAGCATTCAATCTGTGTATTACTTTATTAAGAGCAAGCAGCCCTTTCAGATTCCTCAACTCTTCTATTACGGCATCAGGCATTGGATAGACAGCCTGAGATGGAATGTCTCTCCTTTTAAAAAATAAATCCACAGGTTCAAAAAGGTGATCAACGGCTATTTTAAATCCCCTCAGGCGATAGAGGAGCCATACCACCCGTGAATAATTCAAGACACTACCAAGCACATGGGAGATGACATCCTCAACCTGATGTGCCTCATCTATGATTAATTGGCTGTGAAAGGGCAGGAGGTGGAATTCTGAAAGGAGGTCATAGATAAGGAGATGGTGGTTGACCACAAGGATATCTTTTTTGTAGATGCCCCTGTAATGCCTGTAATAGAAACATTGTTTGTAAAATGGACATAGCATAGCGCTACAATCTTCTGAATCACCACATACCCTTTTCCAGAAATCAGGGATAAAGGAGAGTTCATCATTATCGCCAGTTTTTGTCATCGATGCCCATTCGCTAAACCTCTTATAGGACTTCCCCGGTTCTGCAAATTCCCTATCCCGTTTCAGACAGAGATAATTGTTCTTTCCTTTAAGGATCGCAAAGGAAAAACTCTGAGGCAGCGCCTTTTGAAGAAAGACAAGGTCCTTGTTTACAAGCTGATCCTGAAGGGCTATGGAGGCTGTTGATACAACGGTTTTCTTATTAGAAAGTACTGCAGGGATAAGGTAGGCAAAGGATTTACCAACACCAGTTCCAGCCTCTACAAGGAGATTCTTTTTATCCTTCAGACAGGTAAAGACCTCGCCTGCCATCTTAATCTGCTGGGGACGGTTTTCATAACCAGGGAACTTTTTCTTTAATATATTGAAAGCGGACTCTAATTCGTTCAAGCACATCTCCCATTTTTACCTATTTCTGACATCCTTTTTAACCTCATCCCAGTCCTTTACTAATAAGACCATAAGTAAAACACATCCTTCTAATGAGTTCTGTCATTGCGGCTTGTCCGCAATCCTTCTTTAAGAAAGATTCCCGAGAAGCGGGAATGACATACAACAACGTGACCTTACTTATGAACTCATTAGTAACTCATCAGTTGCATTAAATTATCGTTATTGACATGGCAGATGTGATGAAAAACGCCAGCCAGCGACTCCTTAGAGACTTCCAGCGTGGCCTGCCAGCTTCTGTCTAAAAAGCACTTACTGTGAGATTTGCAGTCATGTGTATCAGAATGAAATCTTGTCGCTTTGCTGGGTTTTTTCAGCATGTCTGCCATGTCTTTTTTGCAACATTTAGGGTAACTATCGATTTTCGAACCTAACTTGCTATATTCGTTCATAAACCCAAACCCTTCCTCCGTCCCTTATTTCTTCCGTTCTTTTTACAAGCCTTTTCTTATGAAGATTCAATAGCCTTGTACCACTTGTATTCATTTCAAGCTTCATAGCTTCGGATAAATCTTTGGCGGTTGTTTTCCCCTTTTTAAGGATTAAGTTCAGTGTCTCTTTGAGATAATTATTGAGGCTCCCGATAAGCATATTTTTACCATTACCTACGCCAGCCATAACCGCGAGATCCTTCCTCTCAAGGGCAACCTCTATATTTTCTTTCTGGTTTTCATTGAGACCAGTTAGAACAATATATCTATCACCATATTCACCGCTTAAAAGCCTTGAAATGAGCTTTGCAATCACTTCATCAGCACAGGAGTAATCAATAATCCCAATCTTTGAAAAATCAAGGGCGATAACCTCTCCATCCTTCTCCTTTTCGATATCCCTCTCAATGCGACTCCTTATGACCTGGCCCGATGGCCTTGTCACAAGATCGCTCGAGCCATTTTTGAGTTCTTCTTTGAGGATTTTATATAGGTCGTATTTAGGCATTTCTAATCTTTTCTTACATCCTCAGGTTCTATGCCTATTGATTCAAGCCAGTCGAGAACCTCTCTTCTAACAGCTTCATCCCTGTATTCATACCACTGCTTTTCAATCTCTGGCCATTCTGAGATTCTATCCTTAAACCTTCTGAATGCTCCTCTGCCTTTGATCGCTCCATAAAGTCTATTGCGGATCCTTTCATCCTCTATGTCCAATATAAAGCGCTCCATGATTCTATATGACTCACGAGATGTAATCTCCGGTATTTCCTTGAATCTTCCCCTGTTATCTGCAAGTACTACATTTGCAACCTCTGCCATCTCTTTCATCCATTCCGGATAATCATCTATAGCCTCATCATCTTCATCTTCAATATCTTCCATGACAGAACTGTCAATATGAATTACCTCTCCTGTATCGGTATCCAAATACCAGACGCTTTCCTCAAATCCCTCCGATGATTCCATAGCAATGGCTATATCATCTATATCAACCTTTAATTTCTTCATATATTCATATTTTCCTTATACATTTCATCACCTGCTATTTCTTTTGCATATTCATTTGACATTCCACAGAATGGACACTCCTATCTTTCAATTCCTCTATTCTCCTGCTGTCTCCAATAATTATTGTTGCTCTGATCTGCATAACCTTTTCATATCCCTTTTGTTTCATCAATAAAAGCAGGTCTCCTCCTGTATTTTTCTCTCAGGTGTTCAATGTACTTCCTGAACTTGTCCTGTTTTCCGGGGATTTCCTTCATGAGCTTTAACCAGTAAGCTGCCTGACGGTATGCATCTCTATTTTTTACATCCTCTACAAAAGTATTTATCTTCTTTTTATAAAGCTCAAAGCATTCCTCCGGATATCTATCACGAATTTTTTTGACTATCAAGTTGAAAACATCAAAACGGGCACTCTTTTTAGCAAGCTTCAGCATCCTCTCATAATCGTCTTCAATGGAATAAATTTTAAAAAGCAGGTCATAGTCTCTATCAAGGAATTTTTCCAATCGTTCAATAATTACATCCTTCTCCTGTTCAGTCTTTATGATCTTTTTCAGTTTCTTGTAATAGGCGATATCCCTCTCATGGCAGACAAGCATGATAAGGTTTTCCACAATTTTCGGATAATCGCTTTCGAGCATGTAACATTCATCAAGGAACTCTCTTAATTCTTTTAGAGGATCAGACAGGGGAAAACCGAAATGCAAATCCCTCCTCTTGCCCTGAATTATCTCAAGGGCTTTCTCTGCGGTAGCTATAGCCTTATCTCTCAGATTCCTTTTCAGATAAAACGCTGACAAAGGAACTGCCATTCCCGGATATTCTTTATAATGCTTCTCGCCAAAAGAGAAAACCGCTTCAGGCTCGCCTTTTACTATCAGAAGATTCAAGGCAATAGGGGGAATCAAATCAACATCGTGTTTGCCAAGAACATAGTCAGCTTCTTCAGGGGTATTAACCGTTTTCAGAAAAACATCTCTGAAAACCTCTTTATCCTCAAATTCATCATAAGCCTGCAAGAGATAGTCAAGATAAGGCTTTTTATCTTTTAACGAATGGGGAAGCTTGCCGACGTTCTCAGCTATTGAATTAAACGCTTGTTCTGCGTCGTAATAGATGTCATCATAAAAATCCTCAAGTCTTTCATTCTGGAGACTTTCGATACAGACATCACAAATGCCCTGATATATCTTTATCGCCTCTTTATAATTTCCCTGAGCGGCATATTTTTCAGCAGTTTCTGAAAAATTGTCGGTAATATCACTGATAGGATTTTCATAGGAATCATGATAATCATCATAGTAATATTCCATACCCTTTAATTTTTTAAACTGTGAGATTATTTCTTTTTTGTACTTTTCAGATGTGTTTTCTGTCTCTTCTTTCCCTTTTGCAAATATCTTAAAGTCTTCCACGAGCGCAGCATCGCCGCTCAATATCTCATAAAGAAATGCTTTCACCCTTCCAGCATCTACCTTCTCTATCAGAGCTTTTATATCCCCAGTATCCTTTTTATGTTTCTGTATTTTCTTGTCATGAACTATTGCAAGCATTGCAGCTACAACATGTTTGCAGACCCCTCCCCAGTCATAAGGGCATGTGCAGTCAGTTCGTATGTTGCCTTTCTTTTCAAATATGGTTACGGTATAGAGTTCGCTTCCGTCAACATGAGCCTTATACGCGCCATTCTCTATCCATAATTTCACAACAGCGCCACCATGATAATAATCATATCCCTTGCTGAGCGAGGCTCTGGACGCAAAACCATGAATGGTGTCTTCTGTTATTTCAGGCAGTGGCATCTTCAACTTTTCTTAAATGTATAAATAGACTTTTCTTCTCTATTTATGAAAAAACCATTTTGTGGCATCATCCATATCCTCATTTGTTGGTGGTCCATAGGGTATAAGCAATTTCTCGGGATTTTTTAAATAACCAATGTTCTTAAGCTTTCTCTGAAGATTATCTATTTGCTTTATCTTCATTTCGGGAGACTTTGCACCCTTTGCCACCTCTTTGAGATGCTCCCATGATCTCTTAGTACTCATATAAAGAAGGATTAACCAGTAGTCACTCATGGCGAAGGATTCCTCTGATCTTCCATGTTTTGCAGGAACACTCATCGCAGTCCACATCTCAGCACCTGTATAAGGTATCCTCTTAACGAGATTTAACTTTTTCCCACCACATATCTCGTTATAAGCCTTCTCAAGTTCCGAATGGCTCTTTATATAGCCCTTTTGAACAAGGAATTTATAGAATCCGAGGAGGTTGCCAATAAGTCTCTTAGTATTTTTCAGGTTCAGGTTATATTCTCTGCTTAAGACATGACTATCAATCCATTCAAGGCAAACGCTGTATTCCCAGTATGGAAGTTCTGACAGATCATGATGCTCTGACCTGTCCTGATAAAAGGAAAAGGCATTTATATCACCCCATATTTGTAAAAGAATATTTTGAGATTTACCCTGAGATTCAAGATACTTGAGATATTCTTCTACCCAAGCTCGTTTCACATCGGGTTTCCAGTCAATCGTTTCTTCGTAATATCTTCTTATTTCTTCAAAAACATTCATATCATGTCCTCTTTAAATCGTGATCGTCTCATTTTATAAATAGAACATCTCTTTCATAAAAGTTTCCTTACAAGCTGCTCAAAGTCGGTAATTTCTTCCCATCCATGCTGTTTAACAGCTACTTCCTCATTAAAGTAAAAATAGACATTTTTATCTATTTCTGAAGTATTTCCTCTGCCATAATATTTGACAAGGATAAATGTATACACAGTTAGACAAAAAACCTCGCCATAATCTACTTCAATCCCATTTTTGACCTTTTTGTAATAAATAATCTTTGCAGGCAGTTCTTCACTTAAAGATTTCTTGCTCTTATACGTCTCCGGTTTTATTGATATAGGAATGTCTCCAATATAACCATCGATACCTTGAGATTCTTC
>JBGOWS010000094.1:0-7558 GCA_041478735.1 Thermodesulfovibrionia bacterium
GATCGTAAATGAAGTTAAATATGTGAGCATAAAGTAGTTGTAATAGCACCCCCACCCTAACCCTCCCCCCTCAAGGGGGAGGGAAGATGAAGATAACTCTCAGTCAAAGAGGAGGGCTAAAGAGATTTCCCTTTCTTTTGAGGTTGGGAATTTCTCTGAAATTCCCAACCCCTGGTGGGAGGGGATTAAGGGGAGGGGGATTTGGAGAGGTATTAATTGGCCATGAAATGGCAAAGGAAAGAAAAGGCTGTTGAATTAACTGTTGGGGCTATAGGTTTTGTATCTGTCGTAGTTCTTTTATTAATAGGCTTTTTCCTTTTTAAAGAGGCGTTTCAGATTTTTTATAAAGCAGGTGTTTTAAAAGTCATTTTTGGTAAGGAATGGTATCCTACCTCTGAGCCGCCGAGCTTCGGGATGTTCCCGCTCATTATGGGGACCCTTTCCGTAACTATCCTTACTGCCATTATGGCTATCCCTTTAGGTCTCGCAACTGCAGTTTATATTGCAGAGATTGCCCATTACAGAGTTAAGGAATTTTTAAAACCGCTCGTAGAAATGCTGGCAAGTTTCCCGTCTGTTGTTCTGGGATTTTTTGGCATGGTGGTTATAGCACCTATTCTTTCCAACTGGTTTTCACCGATTCTTTCTGAAAAGCTCCCTGAATTACTGAGAAGTACAAATATCCCTTTTGTTTCAACAACCCTTGCTGATTTCTGTTATAACAAGCTATTTATCTCATCAGGGCTTAATATTTTCACTGCAGCCTTAATGTTAACTGTGAGGGCAATTCCTGTTATTGCAAGTATTGCAGAGGATGCATTGACCGCGGTCCCACGCACTTACAGAGAGGCATCATACTCCCTTGGCGCAGGCAAATGGGAAACAATACGGAGAGTGGTTATACCAGCCTCGGTTTCAGGATTAAGCGTTGCGGTAATCTTTGGGGTTGGCACTATTTTAGGTGAGACCATGATTGTTCTGATGGTTGCAGGAGGCGCAGCCGTAGTTCCTCATTGGATATTTGATGCTGCCAGGCCGATGCCGGCAGCTATTGCTGCTGAGATGGCTGAAGCGCCTTATCAAAGCCTCCATTATCATGCACTTTTCGGAGTAGGCGCAAGCCTTTTTATCTTCACCTTTTTATTGAGTCTTATCTCCGATTTCATCTCTAAAAAATATAAGGCTGTAAGGATAGGAGAAAAGGTATGATTCAAGGAACAGAGGGTATCCGCAAACCTTTTGACCTGGGCCGCAAGAAAAGATTTAACCTCAAGGAAGGCTTTTTTCTTTCGCTAATTAGAACACTCGGTTTTACAGGAGCAATAATTCTTATTATCATATTGTTTTTTGTAGCGTATAACGGCATACACATTTTAAGTTGGGAATTTATAACACAACCTCCTGTTGATGCAATGACAAAGGGAGGGATTTTCCCTGCCATTGTGGGAACCTTACTACTGACTGTTATTTGCATGATAGTGGTCATACCTGTAGGTGTAACCACTGCTATTTTCCTCACCGAATATTCAAGGCAAGGGATAATCCTTAAGATGGTTAATATGTCGATATATACCCTTGCAGGTGTGCCATCTGTCGTCTTCGGGCTCTTTGGTCTCACAGTTTTTGTTGTAACGTTTAATTTCGGTATGAGTTTAATTGCAGGGTCAATGACACTTGCTATTATGGTTCTCCCTTATATAATATCGACCTCGGAAGAAGCTATTAAGGCTGTGCCATACAGTTTCAGGGAGGCATCCCTTGCATGCGGTGCTACGAAATGGCAGACCATTAAAAAAGTGGTTTTGCCTGCTGCGATACCAGGGATTCTTACAGGTTCAATCCTGGGTACGGCAAAGGTTTCCGGTGAGACTGCTCCGATTATGTTTACTGCCGCAGCATTTTTTACTCCCGGGCTGCCGGGATCATTGTTCGAACCAGTAATGGCCCTGCCTTACCATATTTATGTGCTGGCTACAGCAGGCACGCATATAGAAGAAACAAGACCCATACAATATGGCGCTGCTGTAACACTTATTATTCTGGTATTGGGGATGAATTTATTAGGAATTATTCTGAGGGCAAGGCAGAGAAAGAAAAAGGCATGGTAGAAAAGAAAAACGTATTCGAAATAAGAGATTTTAGTGTTTACTATGGTGAGTCTATGGCTGTAAAGAATAATAACCTTGATATCGAGAATAATAAAATAACTGCAATCATAGGACCTTCCGGCTGCGGCAAATCAACACTGCTCAGGTCTTTGAACAGGATGAACGACCTGATCATAAATTGTAGAGTCCAAGGACAGGTACTCTTTCGCAGCGTAGATATTTATGACAAAGATACAGATGTAATAGAGTTGAGAAGAAGAGTTGGAATGGTTTTTCAGAAGCCAAACCCTTTTCCGAGTTCAGTTTACGAAAATGTAGCTTATGGGCCAAAGATACAGGGTATAAAGAAGAAAAGCCAGTTGAATGAGATTGTAGAAAATGCACTTGTCAGAGCCGCTCTCTGGGCCGAGGTAAAGGATAAATTAAACGAATCAGGGATGAGCCTCTCCGGAGGGCAAATGCAGAGGCTCTGCATTGCAAGGTCCCTTGCACAAGAACCTGAAGTTATGCTGTTTGATGAGCCTACCTCGGCTTTAGATCCTATATCAACAGCCAATATAGAAAATTTATTACAGGAACTCCAAAAAACTGTTACGATAGTTATAGTCACCCATAACATGCAACAGGCAGCAAGGATATCTAACTATACTGCATTTATGTATTCAGGAGAACTGATAGAGTTTGGAGCCACAAATACAATATTTATCAATCCCCGGAATAAACTTACTGAGGAATATATTACGGGAAGGTTTGGATAATGGCTATTTTCGATGAAGAGTTAAGTGCTTTAAAAGAAAAGGTTCTGAAACTTGGTTCAATGGTTGAAGCGGCTATTCGCGATTCAGTGAAATCGCTCATGGAGAGGGATAGTGACTTGGCAAGAGAGGTCATAAAAAAGGACTATTTGATTAATGCTCTTGATGTAGAAATAGATGAGGAATGCATAAGACTGATCGCCCTGAGGCAACCTTTGGCAAGGGACCTGAGGTTCATAACTACTGCCATGAAAATAACTACGGACCTTGAAAGGATGGGAGACCTGGCAGAGAATATATGCGAAAGGGCTATAGAGCTCAATGAAGAGCTCATGTTGAAGCCTTTTGTTAACATCCCGAAAATGGCAGAGATAGTACAGGGTATGCTGAGAGATGTCCTTGATGCCTTTGTGAGGAAAAACACATCCATCGCATATGATGTTCTTAAAAGGGATGACGAGGTTGATAATCTTACAGTCATGAACTTTAATGAACTTTTGTCCTTTATGCTCAGGGACCAAAAGATTATCCCATTAGCGGTGAAGAGGACTTATGTTGCGAAATATCTCGAAAGGATTGCGGATCATGCAACCAATATAGCCGAGATGGTCATTTATATGTGTGAAGGAAAGATCATAAGACACATGGAGCTTTCAGAATGAGAATTCAGACTCTCCATTTCCCCCTCTTTTCCCTGTAGTCCTCCACCTCTTTTCTCTTTGCCTCAAAGCCCCTCTTCCCCATTATGCCATAAGTGAGGTTCTTGCCCTCTTCAACGCCTGGCTGATCGAAGGGATTTATCCTGTAGAGGAATCCTGTAAAGGCTGTTGCGAGTCCAAAGAAATGGAATAACTGGCCCAGGTGATATGCATCAATCCGCGGCATCGTGATTGTCATATTCGGTATCCCGGCCTTTGCCAGGGCAAGCTCTGTTGCTTCTTCTTCTGCTTTTATTAGTTCTGATAATGTATGGCCAGAGAGGTAGCTGAGGCCTTCTATATCCTTAAACACACCGGGTATCTTTATATCATTGCCATAGTTATCGATCCTGATGAATATCAGTACCTTATCCCGGGGACCTTCAATCCACAACTGCAGCTGCGAGTGCTGGTCTGTTGTGCCTACGGAAGGATATGGCGTAAGGCCTTTCCTGTCCTTCCCGAGACTTTCTGCCCATAGTTGGCAGAACCATTCAGAGAGCGGTTTCAGACTGTCTGCGTACGGGACCAGGACATTGATGGTTTTCTGTTTTTCCTCATTCATCAGATAAAGCAATGTCCCGAAGAGGTAAGCGGGGTTTTTCCAGAAATCAGGCTCAGAGCATTTATTGTTGATGTCCATTGCCCCTCTTAGCAGGCTATCTGAGTCGATGCCTATAACCTCTGCAAGCAAAAGCCCTACAGCGCTCAATACAGAATATCTGCCTCCAATACCCTGAGGTATCAGGAGCGACATTAAGTCCTCTTCTTTAACAATCCTCCTGAGATTTCCCTTTTCAGTGTCTGTTGTGATTATAAATCTCTTTGATATTTCTCCTCCGGGCACCTTTTTCATTTCATCCCACAGGAACATGAATGATGCTGCGGTTTCAGCAGTACTGCCTGATTTTGATATAACATTCACAGAGGTTTTCTTTAAGTCTATCAGCGAAAATATATGTTTTAATGTCCTTGGGTCAACGTTGTCGTAGATAAATACACGCGGCTTTTTCTGCAAGTTATGAAAAGGGCTCATGGCCTCCAGTATCGCCCTTGGTCCAAGAGCAGAGCCGCCAATGCCGAGTATTAAGAAATTCTCCGATGTTTCCCTTATATGTTTTGCAGTATCCTTTATCTCAGAAGTATCCTGGGAATGGAGGTCTATGAATGCGAGTTCCGGCATGATCCTGTCCTTTATCTTCTTGTGAGCCTCCTCTATCCTGCCACTGAAATTTTCTATTATTCGTTCTGAAAGTCCTTCAGTGCCGATCACGCCTTCCACCATATTCGAAAAATTAAGCCCTATCATTATTTATAACTCTTTCGCAATCTTCAGCCCTTCTTTTATAATCACGATAAAAACAACAGTAAATCCTATGAGAATGCCAAAGATGTTTACCAGTTTGAGGGCAACAAGGATTGTTAAAATAGAAGCAAGGATAAATAGCCTGAAGATACTGAAGAAGACGAGCTTCCCGGTAGGGTTGTGAGTTCCGATCAGGCCTGTAACCCCCCTTACAAGGCCTCTGAGATTTGCAAGGCCGAGGATGCCCCCGACAAGGATACTTAAAGGAAGCTTCTTCCACTCGATAAATGCTGAAAGAAGTGATAGGGGCAGGAGAATAAGAATTCCCTGTTTATAAACTCTTTTTACCAGAATCATTATCCGAATCCGATTTTTTTGCCATCCTCACCAGGTCTCTAAATCCTGAAATAATACCGAACAGCAGGAAGATGATTGTAAGCCATGGTTTTGTGTGGATGCCGAACCACTTATCCATGGCATAGTCAAGTCCGTATCCTATTGCGAGACCAATAATGGTTGAAATCACAAGATTAAGGCCAACTGTGCTTGCCTGGAGGAGCTGTTTGAATACCGATTTCTCTGGCATATCTTTAATAGGGCCTGATTTAAAGCTCTTTTAGCGACTCGTATGCCGCCTTTACAGTTTTTTCTATATCCTTCTCTGTATGTGCAAGTGAGATAAAGCCTGCCTCAAACTGTGAAGGAGCCATGTTTATCCCCCTTGCGAGCATGTTCGAGAAGAACCTTGAAAATTTTGATGTATCAGAAGTTTTTGCAGTCTTATAGTCAATGACATCGGTATCTGTGAAATAGTTACAGAACATGGTGCCAGCCCTGTAAAATCTTGTTTTCACACCCGCCCTGCTTGCTGCATCCTTAAGTCCTTTCTCTAAAAGGGCAGCTGTATTTTCAAGTTTTTTATAGGTGCTTTCTTTTGAGAGTATTTTGAGGGTCTCTATGCCTGCTGTCATTGCAAGAGGATTGCCTGATAGAGTACCTGCCTGGTAAACAGGCCCTTCCGGTGATACCATTGACATGATTTCATTTTTCCCGCCATATGCGCCAACCGGCAAGCCGCCGCCTATGACTTTGCCCAGGCAGGTCATATCAGGTGTAATGCCATAGTATGCCTGTGCACCACCATATGCTACCCTGAAGCCTGTCATCACCTCGTCAAATATAAGAACAATGCCATGGTCCTTTGTTAACTTTCTGAGTGACTCCAGAAAGCCTGATTTAGGAAGGACACAGCCGATATTTCCAACAACCGGCTCAATTATCACACAAGCAATAGACTCCCACTCTTTCTTGATTACTGTTCTTAGTGCAGTTATGTCATTAAAGGGCAGGGTTATTGTATTTCTGGCGCAGGATTTTGGCACGCCAGGGCTGTCTGGAACTCCAAAAGTAGTAGCCCCGGAACCGGCCTTAACAAGAAGTCCGTCAGCATGGCCGTGATAACATCCTTCAAATTTGATAACCTTATCCCTGCCTGTAAATCCGCGTGCTACCCTGATAGCACTCATTGTTGCCTCTGTGCCTGAATTTACCATCCTCACCTTATCCATTGAGGGATAGGCCTTTAAAACAAGTTCTGCAAGTACGATCTCGAGAGATGTAGGTGCACCATAACTCGTACCCTTCTCTAAAGCCTTCTTAAGGGCATCTACAACCTTTGGATGGGCATGACCAAGTATCAGGGGTCCCCACGAAAGAACATAGTCTACATAGACATTTCCGTCAACATCATAGATCTTTGAACCCCTGGCTCTGTCAATGAATATCGGGGTTCCACCGACGGCCCTGAAGGCCCGGACCGGACTGTTGACTCCTCCCGGAATAAGGTTACATGCTTTCTTAAACAACCTATGCGATTTTTCCTGTTTCATAAAAAGACCTTAAAACTTGTTATCCGAAATTATATAAATTTATTCGTAAACTTGATACCCTGCTGCTTGCTGCAGGGATTACTAATTCATTTTCATATACTTTTGAGCCGATAAGTATGAATGTTTAAGTTAATCTATCATAAAAAATTTTGTGTGTCAAAAATATTTGAATTAATATATAATGTCCTTCAAACAAAAAATATGATCGATTGATAGTGAAAACACAGCCACTATCGATATAAAAAGGAGGATGTAATGAGAAAAGGTACATTTTTAATACTTATCGTCTCTGTGATGCTTGCATTTTTTGCATGTGCAAAAAAGGAAGAACAGAAGGGGCCATTCCTTGCGAAGGTTGGCAAGGTAAAAATAACTCAGGCTGATCTTGAAAGAGAACTCAAAAACCTGCCTGATTTTGCACAAAAGATTTTTGAAGAAAGTGGCGGGAAGGAAAAGTTTCTCGATGAACTCGTTAAGAAAGAGCTTCTGTATCAGGAGGCGTTAAAAAAAGGTCTTGATAAGGATGCCGAATACCTGCGCAAGCTCGAAGAATTCAAAAAGATCTCACTTATAGGGCAACTCCTTGAAAAAGAGATAGAGTCAAAAAGAAAAGTTACAGAACAGGAAGCAAAAAATTATTATGATACACACAAAGAGGCTTTCTCTCCCTTTAGCCAGATCAGGGTAAGCCTTATACTTGTTAAGACAGAAGAAGAAGCCAAAAATATATTAGAAAGGCTGAAGAAAGGGGAAGACTTTGCAAAGCTTGCAATGAAGAGCTCGATTGACCCCGGGTCAGCAA
>JBGOWS010000050.1:0-11436 GCA_041478735.1 Thermodesulfovibrionia bacterium
AAACTGGCAGAATGAACTGAAAGACTGTTTTAGGATGTATTTTGATGTCTTTGGACAGGACTTTACTGATTCCAGTTTTCATGCATGGGAAAAGCATCATCTTGTCATTGTCTCCATTGATACGATCAAGAAACCCGCACGGCTCGACAAGCTGATGAAGGGTACTGAGTGGGACATTATTATCTTCGACGAAGCACACCATCTCAGTCGCAAGAAATACGGGAAAAAGATAGACGTTACCCAAAATTATCGCCTTGCTGAAAAGCTCAAGGGTATAACCCGTGACCTCGTCTTTCTCTCTGCCACCCCTCACCAGGGAGACGGATTTCAGTTTTGGTCACTGATACAGCTTCTTGATGACCAGTTGTTTGAGAATCCGGAGGCCATGGAAGACCACAGGGGCCTGCTAAACCGGGTGATGTTCAGAAGGACAAAAAGGGAAGCAACGGATGTGGACGGCAATCCAATATTCATGAAACGAAATGTGCATTCACAGAAATTTAGCCTCTCGATGCGGGAGCAGCGATTTTATGAGAAGCTCACCGAATATCTCAGGGAAGGCTATAACGCTGCCGGAGCAGGCCAGGCCAAGACAACGAAGCAGCAGAGGGCAGTAGGGTTTATTATGGCGACTTTTCAGAAGATTATGTCTTCAAGCCCACGAGCTATCAAACAGTCACTCAGGAGAAGGCTGATAGCAATTTATGCAAGACGACAGATGGCCCTTGAGAGCGGACTTCACGGTTCAATTACACGAGCAGATATATCCACACAAATAATGAAGTATCAGGAAGAAATGCGCCGGATAGTTATAGACTTGTTGTCTTACGAAAGGGGAAAGATCGATTATACCGACGCTGATGCTTATATAGCCCAATTGAAACAGCGCCTTAAGAAACGGCCGAAGTTCGAGGAGGAAATAACCAACTGGGCTCTGGATGCCCTTGAGGTGAACGATGACATCATCGAGGCTGAGGCGAATATTCCAAACGAGGATCAGAAGGTAAAAGAGCTGATAGGTCTTATTGAAGATGGTACTGACAGGAAGTTCGATACCCTTGTTAGGGCTGTGGAGCAGATACGGCGGGCAAATGAAAGAGAGAAGATAATCATATTCACTCAGTATCTTGAGACGCTCTTCTTTCTTCAGGAAGAACTGGGAAAGTATTATGGCCCGGAAAAGATTGCACTCATTAAGGGAGGGCCGCTTGAGGAGAAGATAGCTTCATGTGAGTCCTTTTGGGATGAGAACGGAGCACAGTTTCTGATATGCACTTCGGCAGGTGGTGAGGGGATAAACCTTCAGATATGCCGGATTCTGTTCAACTATGACCTTCCCTGGAACCCGATGGCTGTAGAACAGAGGATAGGCAGGATTCACAGGTATGGGCAGACAGAGACCGCTCAGGTGTTTAACCTTGTAGCCGAAGGCACTATTGAGGAAAATGTCTATTCGATCCTTGAGCAGAAACTCCTCGAAATAGCAAAGACCATAGGCAAGGTCGATAACCTTACAGGTGAGGTGACTGAGGATTTCAGGTCAGAGGTGCTTGGGTATCTCGGATCATCTCTGAACTATAACGAACTGTATAAAGAGGCCCTGCTCAACAGGGATTATGATAGGACCGAGCAGGAGATAATAGAAGCTATTAAACAGGCAAAAGAGGCAAGCAATGCCTTGAGACAGTTAACTCCGGACCTTACTGCCTTCAATCTCGAAAACTATATCAAGCTCAAGGGCAAATATACTCTTGATGACCTTCGGGTTTTCTGCGAAAAAGCGATTATCAGCCTTGGGGGCAGCTTTATTCCATCAGGAGAGATAATCAGTATTGTTGTCCCTCCCGTTGTTAAGAAATATCCTGGAGTTTCATCCATGTATGAGAACGCAACCTTTTCCCGGAAGACAGCCACAAGAAAGAAGGGTATAGACCTAATGGGCATTGGGCATCCTTTAATTGACGCATTAATCGAGTATTACAGAAGCGAGGCTGTTTCAGGAGCTGTCCTGAATGTGACAAATGAGCATATGCCGGCAGCAACTGCAGCTCGGTATATATTCACCATAGACTTCGGAGACGGCATTAAACGGGAACTTTATAAGAATTTTGTCATTGCCGGGGATGAAACAGGTAATGATGCAAAGCTTCTTGCCTCTGCATTGTGGACCGACCAGTCCCGTCCACAGACTTTGACAGATATGAAAGAGCGGCTTTCGATGCTGGCGAGGAATTACGAAGCAACCATCAGATCAGAATACGAGGGAGTGTTGAACGTAAGGCCTAACTGTGTAGGGCTGATGAGTGTGAATTGAATGAGCGCAAATATATTCCATCTGAAAATGGGGTGTGAATGAAAGAAATATACGGCTATCTTCACAGAAGGGGAAGGCATCAGGTTCGTATATATGCGCGCCGGCTTCATTTTATGCGTTATGCATATTACAGCCGGTAATCCTTGATAGTTTCATCTTCGCGTACCTGTTGACTTGCAGGTGTACTTAGAAACGGTGAAATAGTTCTCAGAGTGGTGGCTTCACTGTAATAATTTATTCTTCCTTTTAAGAATTAGCCTCTTTATTAATTGATTCACTAAACTTTTCAAAAGCCTGAACTAAAAGTTCAAATGCAGAAGGTCCGGAATACTCGATTCCGGTTTTTTCATCAAAGAGATGGAATGTTTTTGCAACATATTTTGCCGCTCTATATAAGTAATCAGGATCTATATCTACAGATGGATCAATAGGTATCTTATGGAAGCGATGCAATGGATTAGGACATATCCCAAGATTATATCTACTTACATGATGCCACATATTATGTGTTGCTGTACTAAATGGTGTGTAAGCATAACGATATAAATCAATACACCCCGCTTCTTCAGCCATTTTTCTAGTATCAATACCTGACCAACTGCCGATATTTACCTCTGTGAGAAATTCAAATCTCTGTGAGTTTAACCAATCTTCTTTGAACTTTATTAAAAAATCACTTTTAACATCTTTACCATTAGCCTCTAATTGAGCCTTTCCATGTTCTATTTCCAATTTTTCTTGTCCAAGACCATGAAGAATAAATTTTCTCGCTCTGTCTAACGGTTCAATAAATATCCATGCAAGATTGATATAAGCATCCGTCATTGTTCGTAATATCAAAGGAGCGATATGTCCATTCCAAATTGATGGTGCTTGAGCAAGTTGTGTTGCAAGAGTTACTTGTCTGGCCAAAAGAGCACCTATGACTTCATGCATTTCATGGTGTGATAAGTCTAAAGGCCACTTCTTCCATCGTTCATATAGCTCATTACGAACTGCTTTGATATAAGTGCTAACAATTTCTTCAATATCTTTCCAAATATCTTGGTTATTCATACGCTTCAAGAATCGTTTGAAAGTCGCAAGGCTCAAGTTCTAAGCCTCTATTCCAGAAATATATAGGCCATTCAGATGTCTTGTCACAATCGGTACCAATAAAACCATTTATAGAAGCACGAACCATACCTGCTATTCTTTGAGATTCCTCCGTATGAGGATACCTTTCTATCTCTGGGAAATTAGCAAGTGAGGTACCTTTAAACACCTTTAATTTATCAGTAACAAAAGCAATGTATATGGCATTTGCTTGCATAAAAGTCGCTTCTACTGTTGTTTTATCATAAAGCTTTGACAATAAATCTTTGAATATTTTCAGTTCAGCACTAAAGTTATCAATACGTGGCAGGGGACTCTCAAATAAGAAATTAAGCGGACATTTTGGATATAACGAGATAAAAGAGGAAAGAGCTTTCTTTAATGGCTCAAGTCTGTTTGATTGTGTAAGACCTTTCAAGACATCATTTCTTTGTTCAGAGTTTAATAGATTATACATACTTACCGGAGCAAACCATTTTTTTATTTCCCCGGCATATGCTTTGTCTGCTTCTTTAGCCAGCGATATAGCAAGGTCTGCGCCTCTTTCGAAACTACATTTTTCATTCAGAATGCCAAGCCATAACAACTCTGGAAGCGAATAATCCAACCATCCAACCTCTTGCAAAGGACCTAGTGTAGTCAGAAAAGGTGGCAAAAAACGTTTCCCTATTTTTTTATGATCAGCAAGAACCTGTTTCTTTTGCATACTCTTGTCCTTTTTGAAGTTTCCTGCACGCTAGTTTAAGCGGAGCGCAACCTAATAATGTCATATAGTAATCTATCCTTTTTGGTGTGACTTTTCAAGTGTGGACTACAGGATCTGGACTACAGGAGGTTACCCAAAGTGAGGGCTTTTCCAAATAGACCCACTGTTACGAATGGAAATCATCATTTCTCATCGCATGCTCGATCTGCGGACTTGCAGGTGGAGTTCGCACCCAATGAAAAGTATCCACAGTGTTGACTTGATGAAGAAATCTATAGAAATAGAAAACTTAAAATTGTTGGTTCGTTTTATTGTGATGAACTTTATTCAGTATCTAAAGTACGTCTCTGAACAAAGTATCAGACAAAAGAGCTTTTTTAGTAACTTGTTAAAATGCATCAAGACTTATCCGTCTACTTTATCACCTTCCAGACATGATATACCCTCTGAACTACTGTAATATGTGTAAGGACCAGCATTATCCATAGAACTGGAACAAGCCATCCGGTCATTGTGGCAAATATTAAGAGGATAATCCTTTCAGGTCTTTCCATGATCCCTGTGTTGCAAGATTCACCGAGTCCCTCTGACCTTGCCCTTGCATAACTGATCAAAAAAGCGCCTAACAGTGTCCCGAGACTTATAAAGGCGCCTGTGTGGTTCCCATTTTTCTCAAGGTACCATGCGATAGCTATGAAGATAAATGCATCAGAATATCTGTCAAGTACAGAATCGAGAAATGCACCAAACCTTGTAGTCTTTCCATTTGTCCTTGCAACTATTCCGTCAAGCATATCAAATATTCCACCAATTAAGATTAATACACCGCCAAGTCTAAGGTTGTTAGGAATAACCAGAGCTGCAATAACTGTTATAAGAAATCCGACAATGGTAAGGATATTTGGACTTAATGGAATTCGCTTTGCAATCGGGCTAAGGGGACTATCAAGAAAATGACCGAGTTTAACACCAAGCATTTACCTTTCTTTTTTCCCTTTTATAAACTCTTCTACCATATCTCGTGCCTTTTCGTCAGGGAACTGAATCATTGGATGTTTCATGAAATATGCTGACGGCGATATAAGCACCCCCCCTACCCCTCTTTCACGCGCAATTTTGCAACACCTTATTGCATCTATAACAACGCCCGCACTGTTTGGAGAATCCTCAACTGAAAGCCTCATCTCAAGATTTATTTTTATATTTCCGAACCCTCTACCTTCCATCCTGAGAAAACATATCTTATTGTCCATAAGCCATGGCACATAGTCAGAAGGGCCTATGTGGATGTTTTCATTATTTAAAGGATTATGCAGTTGAGACTGTACAGCCTCTGTTTTTGATATCTTCTTGGACTTAACCCTGCTTCGGTTTAGCATGTTTAAAAAATCAGTATTACCACCAACATTCAGCTGATATGTATTGTCTAGCTTTACACCCCTGTCTTCAAATAGTCTAGTCAGATTTCGATGAATGATTGTGGCTCCTACCTGGCTTTTAATATCATCACCTATTATCGGAATCTTTTTCTTCTCAAAGAGCTTTGCCCATGATTTGTTGGATGCGATAAACACCGGGACACAGTTAATAAAACTGACCCCGGTTTTCAGACATGCCTCAGCATAAAATGCAGTTGCCTTTTCAGATCCTACAGGCAGATAGTTCAAAAGCATATCAGCGTCACTTTGTTTTAAAACCTTTATAACATCGCATGTTTTTTTTCTGGCAACGATAAACCTGCGGTCCTCCGGGTACTCTTTCATATGAGGAGAGGCGCCGTCAAGTACATTCCCCATCATAACAGTTACAGGAAAGTCAGGAAGATTATTATTAAACACTTTTGTACAATTTGGGTTGGCAAAGACAGCTTCTTTAAGTGGTTTATTTACTTTTCTCTCGTCTATATCGAATGCTGCTACAAACTGTATATCCTCAGGCTTGTATCCCCCGAGATCATAATGCATCAAGCCAAGAGTCGCATCCGGATGACTCTCATCCAATGCCTTGTAATATTCAATACCCTGAATTAGTGAGCTGGCACAGTTCCCAACCCCTGCAATTGCAACTTTTATCTTCCCCATTTACATCCTCTTTTGAATTCTTTTATGTAAAAGTATTATAAGGTCTTCGAGTTTTATATTGAATTCCTTTAACAGGCTGTCTACAGATTCTTCACAATAAAGCACAAATCTTTTCCATATCCTGTTTACAGTGTCTTTATCTAAGTCAGATGCAGCTGCAGCCTCTCTGAAACTCATCCCTTCTAATAGATATGATATAACTTCTTTTATCTTTGACTCCTTTGTATGTAAACCAAAGAAGAATGTACTACGCCTTTCAGAAAATCTGAAATTGCATGTTTTACATTTAAGAAGTTTTCTATGTTCTTTTCCGTATCTGTGGTATATAACAATGTTTCCAAGTCCTCTTTTGCCATGATTACCACAGGATTCATTAGGACAATAAAAATCATCTAGTTTTATTGAAATTTCCATGTAGAGTTAGTTTATATAACAAACTTCTCGTAATGTCAAGATAAATATCAATAAAATGGGGACAATTATATAATTTATAAAAAATTGAATTATATTTATAATTGACAGTGCCTCTCGCACTAATTAAACATTTCAATGATTGAATTTTTTGATAAAATTACCTTAGATGAAATTGAATAAAAGACATATCACAAGCTGGGTACTCTTTGACTTCGCAAATTCGAGTTATTCTGCTGTCATTGCATCTGTTGTCTTTCCTGTCTATTATGTGAATTCCATTGTTGGTAACGAAACAGGTCTGGGGGACATCTGGTGGGGAAGAGCTATATCAGCAAGTATGGCTGTTGTGGCATTGAGCTCCCCTTTCTTAGGGGGTATTGCAGATTATGGTGGTATTAGAAAAAGGCTCCTTTTTATTTACACCGCCATCAGTGTAGCAGCCATAGCAAGCCTTTCTATCCTTAAGAAGGGAATGGTCTTTGAAGGATTCGCCATAATAGCTTTAGCAAATCTTGGTATGGAGGGAGGCCTTGTCTTCTATAATTCTTTCCTTCCCCGTATAGCCCCGCGGGAATTTCACGGACGGGTTTCAGCATGGGGATTCGCGATCGGTTATTCAGGTTCTATCCTTTCCCTCCTTTTTGCTCTTCCATTAGTAATGAAAGGTCAATTCGAAGCCACATGGCTTATGGTTGCTGCTTTTTTTATGCTCTTTTCAATGCCGGCTTTTCTTTTTCTTCCGTCAGACATCAGAGGTGAATTCTCTGTGGGTCAGGCAGGAATTAGAGGTTTAAGATACACGATGAAGACAATAAAAGATATTTGGCGAAGAAAAGAGCCAAGGAAATTTCTCATTTCTTATCTCATTTATGAGGATGGGGTAAATACAGTGATTGTATTTTCGAGTATATTCGCTGCCACCACCCTCGGATTTAAATCCCAGGAACTTATTATCCTTTATCTGATTGTCCAGGTCTCAGCGCTTATTGGGGCTTTTGTTATGGCAAAGCCAATAGATACATGGGGGCCTAAGAGAGTGGTTATAATATCTCTCCTTATGTGGACATCGGTAGCAACTACAGCCTTTTTTATCCAGACAAAGGTCCAATTCTGTTTACTGGCATCCTTTGCAGGACTTGGGGTAGGCACTGTTCAGGCAGCTACCAGGGCATTCTTTACTCAGTTTGTCCCTGGAGGAAAAGAGGCAGAATATTTTGGGGTTTATTCCTTAGTTGGGAAATCATCTGCTATAGCCGGCCCTCTTATCTTTGGTCAAGTATCTAATGCATTCGGTAGCCAGAGACCCGCAATCCTTTCTTTAGTGGCCTTCTTTCTTGTTGGTATGATGATTCTTAAGTCTGTAAGAGGAGGCGGACCTAATGTCAAGACTGATTGATGTTTTTTCATTTAGGATAGTGAATATTCTGCGCAGAACCTCATAGTGTAAAATTTATCAAATAAGGGGTTAAAGCATGTTATTGTCCAATTCTTATTCCCAGCTTTTTATAAAGTAGCGGAAAGTCTACTTTTTCCATAACAAGGTTCATTCCGCGATCCACTTTAGCCTTATCTCTCAATCTTAAACGTACAGACAGTTTTTCTAATTTCTTTGCAACACTGTAAGTATCATCTCTTACTACCAGAATAGGTACATCTTTTTGTTCCGCTCTTGATACAATAATCTCGCTAGGATACAGTTCGCCTGTGAGAATGAGACACTCGGTACCGGACTCTATAGCTGATAATTGAATATCAGCCCTGTCACCTCCCACAATAACCGCATTATTCCTGGTCCTTTTAAAATAATCAATAGCTTTGTCTACCTGCATAGCCCCGATCAAGAAACGCTCCACAAGATTGCTGAGTCTGTTATGGCAGCATAAAACCTTACCTCCGAGCATGTCGCTCACCTCTTCTACAGTAATAGAACCTACTATTGAATCGTGCGGTATAATGCCAATAATATCAATACCCTTCCTTTTTAAAAAAGGCACCAGGTAATCGTTTATGCCCTGCATGTATTCGTTAGATACTTTATTCAGTATTACGCCTATAAATTTATCATTGAGATCCTTTTTTGCCTGAAGGACATAATCCACAATATAGTCACCCTCATACTTCACTACAATTACTACCTTGGCCTTGAGGCGTTTTATAACTTTCAAACCCTGAATTCCCAGTACAGCCCCGGTATATATGCTTCCATAACCACCGGCTATCATAACGTCCTTATCTTCAGATAGTTGCTGGTAGGATTTTACAATTTTTTCCAGAAGACCCTTAACATCCTTTAAATAACCTTTGACTGCAAGTTCCTGCGTCAATACCACAGGGCATATCTTGGATATTGAATCTTTTAGATCGAGTGCCCTGTATATGCGCCAAGCATCATTATCTGTCAATACATCACCAACCTTAACAGGCAAGATACCCACTGGTTTAAAATAACCTACCCTGAGGCCGTCTTTCTTAAACTTATAACCCAGCCCCATAGAGACTAAACTCTTGCCAGAGTATCCTGATGTAGACCCCACATATAAAGAAATCATTTTAGTCACCTCCTATAGTAAATCGTGCATCAATAGCTATTACACCTTCTCCCCTCTTTTTAACCAGGAGTGGATTGACATCAGCTTCAATAATTTGAGGAAAATCTGAGGCTAGCTGCGATAACATTAATAAAGATTTTTCAATGGTCTCGATATCAGCCTCTGCTTCTCCTCTAACCCCTCGTAAAAGTGGAAAGGTTTTAGTTTCCCGGATCATTTCATGAGCATCCTCCTGGCTTAAAGGTGTAATTCTAAAAGAGATGTCTTTCAAGACCTCAACATAAATCCCGCCCAATCCGAACATAATCATATGACCAAACTGGGCATCCTTTGTTATTCCTATAATTACCTCTTTCCCCCCCTGTATCATTTCCTGAATGGTCACTCCATATATATAAGCGGCAGGCATAATATTCCTGGCACGGGTAGTAATATCAAAGAAGGCATTTTCCACATCTTTTTTGTTATTCAGATTGATTCTGACACCTCCTATATCACTCTTATGTACAATCTGTGGAGAAATGATTTTCATAACCACAGGGTAACCTATTCCTTTGGAAGCAGCAACAGCCTGTTCTGAAGTTCTTGCTATTAAACTTTTTGGTTGCAAAAATCCGTAAGTATTTAAAATCTCATGAACTTCTGAATCAGTTAAACGTTCACGATTCTCTTCTTTAACCTTTTCAAAGATTTGGGACACCTTATCTTTTAACCCTTCAAAATGTGGATAGGTCTTTTGAGGTCTGTCAATCCAGACATGATATCTATACATAGCATTCAAAGAGGAAACCGCCTCTTCAGGATAGCTGTAGTTGGGAACGTTGTACTTCATAAGAATTCTTGATCCGGATTCAACACTTTTCTTCCCCATAAATGAGGTAAGGATAGGCTTGTCAACTAAATTGGCAATATTTGCTATTGCCTTTGCAGTAGCCTCAACATCTACTACAGCTGTAGGAGTCAGGAGTACCATTACTCCGTGTATCTTCTCATCTTGCAATACTGTATAAAGAGCCTTTTCATATCTCTCAGCATTAGCATCTCCCAGGATGTCAATTGGATTATAAAATGATGCGGCAGACGGTAAAAAATTTCTGAGTTTGTCTACTGTTTCCTTATGCAAGGGAACGAGCTGAAGATCCGACCTGTCACATGCATCTGCTGCTATAATCCCTGGTCCGCCAGAATTGGTTATTATGGCCACATTTGGCCCCGCAGGCAGAGGCTGATTAGCGAAAGCCAGGGCATGATTAAAAAGCTCACCCATTGTATGTGCTTTAATAATACCGCTTTGTTTGAAGGCAGAATCAAAGGCTGCCTCGCGACCTGCAAGCGCGCCAGTATGAGAAGAAGCAGCTTTGGCTCCTGAATTTGTAACACCAGATTTCATTATAATAAGCGGCTTCTTTTTTGAGACCTGGCCGGCAACTTCCATAAATTTTCTTCCATCATTTACTCCTTCTACGTATCCTAAAATTACCTTTGTATTATCATCTTCTGCCAGGGCCAGCATAATTTCTGTATCTGATATATCTGCCTTGTTCCCCATGCTTATGAATTTTGAAAACCCTATATCTTCAGGCAAAGCACGATCAAGAATAGCAATACAGAGCGCACCTGACTGCGAGAAAAATCCAATGCTTCCCTTGCTTGGCATTCCGGCTGCAAATGAGGCATTGACCATTGAATGGGTGTCAATTATACCCAGGCAATTAGGACCTATAAACCTGACCCCTAATTCTCTTGCCTTTTTAACAAGATCATTTTCCAGCTTAGCGCCCTCATATCCACTCTCTCTAAATCCAGCGGTTATGATTACAACAGCATCGATTTTTTTAGCCCCACATTGCTCGATGACCTCTATTACATTCTTTGGAGGAACTACTATCACTGCCAAATCAATTTTATCAGGTACATCAAGAATGGAAGGATAGGACTTCAGGCCTAAAATTTCTGTTGCGCGGGGGTTAACAGGATAAACAGATCCCTGATAACCATACTGAATCGCATTTTTGAGAATATCATAACCCACCTTCCCCGGTGTTCTCGATGCACCTATGATTGCAATTGATTTAGGATTAAAAAAGGAATCAAGCATATAAATGATATATTACCCAAAGCATAGTTCATTTTCAAAGAGAAAACTGTGTTCTAACTTTAAATGTAAGAATTCATCGCAGCTCTGCTGCGGGGGTAGTTCATTTCTTTACAGAATTTTATTTGAATAGTGTAGCCGCAATCTTTAGCCTGTGAAAATTAAATTTTAAGCAGAGGACA
>JBGOWS010000316.1:0-2501 GCA_041478735.1 Thermodesulfovibrionia bacterium
GTAGGATTTTGTCATTGTCCGGCTTGACCGGACAATCCAGAAGTCATTGAAAACACTGGATTCCCCGATCAAGTCGGGGAATGACATTAGTGTAAAAGTGTAGTTTATGGACAGACTCTATTTATCAACTGTAGCATAATATTCATTGACATGTTAATCCGGCTGGAATATTTAAAGATTATAATACTATCTTAACGGAGTTAATTTATATAAAAGTAAGATAATCTAATGTAGAATCTACAACCGTAAGCTGTTAGAGGAACAAATCCCCTAACTGAACTGTCTAATTATGAAGGAAAACGATCAGACAACAGATGAAGATTGTAATCTTGTATCTTTATGTAAAAAAGGAAATGTTGATGCCTTTGAAGTTCTGGTAAGAAAGCACCAGAAGAGGATGCTCAATATTGCATACAGAATGATCGGAAACTATGAGGACGCATGTGAGATCGTACAGGATGCATTTGTCTCTGCATATAAAGGCATTAAGGATTTTGAAGAAAAGTCCAGGTTCTCTACATGGCTTTATACAATAGTCCTCAATCTTTCCAGGAATCGCCTTAAACAGTTGAAAATACAGAGTTATCGTGAGGAATTTTCTTTCAATGACCCTGTCATTACAGATGACAGCCAGATAAACAAGGAGCCTGCGTCGGGTGAAACTACCATTTTAGAAAGACTTGAGAGAAGGGATGTTCAGCAAAAGGTACAGGGATGTATAAACTCTCTGGATAGTGAATTCAGAGAGGTGCTAATCTTAAGAGATATACATGGGTTTTCTTATGATGAGATAAGTAATATGCTTAAAATACCAGAAGGTACTGTAAAATCGAGGCTTTTCAGGGCAAGGGATGTACTCAGGGACTGTTTAAAGAGAGTTATTGGAGATTTATAAATGGAATGCAATAACATTCAGGAAAGGCTTTCCGCTTATATAGAAGGGGTTATTTCTCCTGAAGAAAAAATACTCATTGATGAACATCTCAAGTCATGTCAGAGATGCAATGAATCCCTTGCTGAACTGAAGAGAACAATCGAGTATGTCCAGGACCTTGAAGATATAGAGCCTCCTTTGTGGCTTACCCGGAATGTTATGGCAAGGATAAGATCCGAGGTTAAGCCGAAGAAGGGAATACTTCAAAAACTCTTTTATCCGCTCCACATAAAACTTCCCATCGAGGCTGCTGCTGTTTTCTTAATAGCAGTGACAGCGATTTATATCTTTAAGACCATTCAGCCTGAAGTGAAACTCGCAAAAATACCTTCAGAGGAGATAACAACTCAGATTCCATCGCGAGAAAAAGAAAAAATCCCCCCATCCCCCCCTTTAGAAAAGGGGGACAAGAGGGGATTTGAGGCTGAACAAACTATGCCTTCAAAGAAACCAGAAATCATGTACAAATTGGCAGAAGAACCCAAAGCCCCTGCCCCTGCTACAAAACAAGAGGAGACAGGGCCTTTTACAGGCGCTGTGGCAAAGGATGAATCAAGAACTAAAGCTTTATCGCGTGGAGCTAAGGCAAAGGCATTGGCTGAGAGAAAAGAGGAGATTATCAGTTTAATAATTAATGTAAATGATATTAGGACTGCAAGTAAAGAAATTGAAAAGGCTTTAATGGAGCTTAAAGGAAAGATAATCAAAACAAAATCTCTTGAGAATAAAGACATCATCACCGCAGAACTTAACTCCAAAAAAATAAAAGAGCTAATTGAAAAACTGAAACTCGTTGGAGAGATTGAAGAAAAAGAGGAGGTTTTAGAGGGTCTGGAGGGTAATATAGAAATAAGGCTAGAGATCGCGAAAATACCAATGCAACGTTATTAGTTCCTTCCTGAAATCCGCCACTCTTGGAGCATCGACAGAGATGCAAACTTCACATAGGAAGAGGGATCTAAGCGGTTTCAGACATATCTCACTTTCTCACAGTACTTCTCACTTATGTATAACCGAATAATTCTGTTTATTTCTTATGCGATTTATTAAAAGCCAGTGTCTTTCAACCCCAGGTGATCAGCCAGGGAGTTACAGTGTTTGATGAAAAAGGAAAGTTCAGATACAATATAACAAGGAGGTTACCATATGGGAACATCAATAAAAGACTTGAGTGTCGAGGAACTGCAAACGCTTATATCAAATACCGTCAGAGAAACGATGGAAGATGTAATAGAAGATATGATCGCACTTTCCAGTGAAAGCTTTCTTCGTTCCATCGATCAGTCGAGAAAAGATTACAAAGAAGGCAGAATAAAATCATTCGAAGAAGTCTTTAATGTTTAAGGTTGTTATAACTGACAGAGCATTAAAAGACATCGATAATCTCACCCAGGATGTCAAAAAAAGAATTGCCTCTAAGTTAAAACCTACATTCCGCTATTTGCGGGACATTAATTTTGAATTTTTTGATGGCTCAAATTTATCAAATATTTTTAGAGATATAACGAGACAGGCACCTCCAGTAGATTGAGCACTTGTTTTTGAATATTGTTTAATTTCGCTGGAA
>JBGOWS010000138.1:0-6031 GCA_041478735.1 Thermodesulfovibrionia bacterium
ACATCACCGGTGAAGAGGAATGACGTATTATTGCCTTGAAACTTTAACAAGAGTGAGTCATTATTAGCTCCGACGTATTCATTCCCGTCCATCGAGTAAAACTCAGGGTATGGATGGAGTATATAAATGCTGTACCCCATTCCTTCAATCACATCACCCCGGGTAAGTGCACGGTGTTTTATGTTAACGGGAGTATCAGGCAGGATAAGTCTTCCGTTGCACCAGAGCTCCTTCACCTTAAAATTTTTTAATATATAATCCAACCCTCCGGTGTGGTCAGGGTGGCTATGTGAAACTATAAGGGCATCAACAGTCTTTTTGCCTCTGTATTTAAGGAACGAGGCTGTTTCTCTGCCGGTTTTTCCTGTATCTATCACCATGGTTTTTTTGTCAGGAAGCTCGATAACTGACGAATCTCCCTGGCCAACGTCGAGAAAGGTAATTTTGACTTCGTTTTTTTCGAAGACGGATATGAATAGATAAATAATTATAGGAATAAAAGGGATTATAAGGAAGGCTCTTTTTTTATTGAAGAGAAAGTAAAAGCTAAATCCTCCATAGAAAAGCAGTACCACGATTGGTGGAAAAGCTGGTATCTTTATATCGGCAAACGGGATGCCAGAGAATAGTCTAACCAGGAAAATGCTGACATCAGAAACTGCTGATACTATAGGAGTTAACATAAAATGGCCTGTAATCAGGAATAAAAAGGATGAGACGATAGACAAAGGGATGAGTATAAAGCCTACAAGTGGTGTTACGAATAAATTTGATATGGGTGAGATTATTGATAAGTAATGGAAATAATATGCCACAAGTGGTGCTGTGCCGATTGACGCTGAAAAGGTTAACAGTACGGAATTCTTAATGTATCCGAAAACCTTTCTTCCCTCTTTTTTCTCATTATCCCTTTTTTCATCTTCCTTAGTCCCAAGAGAAAAACCAATAAACAGTACTGCAAGAAATGAAAGCTGGAATGAGAGACTGAGAATAACCTCTGGTTCCCAGACAGCCAGTATGAATGCTGCAAGAAGAAGAGAATTAAGCCAGAAGCCCTTCCTGCCGATAATCAGTCCTAATAGGAAAAGGCTTATCATAATAAATGATCTCACTGCGGGTATGCTACCTCCTGAAATACCGAGGTATGCAAGCATAAAGGGAATGCATAGAACGGCGGCAGACTGTGAAGGTGTCAGAAAGATTGTTATTCTCTGTAGAATCCTGTACGGCAGTATCTTTATTACAAACCTGAATATGCCGAATAAAAACAAAGAGAATAGGCCGAAGTGGGTACCTGAAATACTGAGAATATGCGCAAGCCCGGTTGCATTAAATGCATTCCTCAGTTCTTCATCCATATTCGCTCTTTGACCTGTTGTCAGGGATGCGATAAAGGCGCCTGAATCCTTGTTAAAATTTTCACCAAAATACTTATTGAGTCTGTACCTGTACTCCTGAATCTTTGAATTAAAGGATATGCTTCTATTTCCTGGATCATAAATATATAAAAGGTTTGCATAGAGCTTATCGCTATTTTGCTCTCCCGGGTTAAGTCTTTTTCTGCTTTTTAGAAATTTAATAGCAACGTCACATTCTGTACCGGGATCAAACTCCCTGTCGGATAACAGTATAATCTCCTGTCCCGCTAGTTCTTTAAGCTTCTCACCCGTCTTTGTATCCGCAGCAAACTTTATATTTAAGGTTTGCATGAACATACCACTGTCAGTTTTGATTGAAAGTGATTCAAAGATGCCTCTTGTAGCGAACTCTTTGCCGCTAATATCGGGGATATACTTCACTGGTTCGTACCTTAAAAATGCAAAGGCTATTCCAGAGAGAACGATAAATATAAGGAGAAATCTTTTCCTGGCAGAGAGATAAATAACAGACAATAAGCCTGAAAAAATCGTGGAAAGAGGGAAATACTGGAATGAATAGAAAAAAACTATGCCGGCGAGGAATGAAATAAAAAATTGCATTAAGTCATCTTTTCTTTGATGGCCTTTGAAATATCCTCACTTAGTTTTTTTATAAGCTTGAAGTCTTTACCTTCAACCATTATCCTGATCTTCGGCTCTGTCCCTGACGGCCTGACAAGTACCCTTCCACTTCCCTCGAGTCTTTTTTCAGCAGCCTTTATTGCCTCTTCAATCTCGGGTATTGTCTTAATATTAGCAAAATGTTTTACCTCGACATTTGTCAGAATCTGCGGGTAAAGTTTTATCTCCTGTGAAAGTTTTGATAAAGCAGAATCTCTTTTTTTCATCATGTGGAGAACCTGGGCTGCTGTGAGTGGGCCATCGCCTGTTGTATTATGGTCGAGAAAAACTATGTGTCCTGACTGTTCACCTCCAAGGTTGTATCCTCCATCAAGCATTTTTTCTACAACATATCTGTCTCCTACCTTTGTCCTGAGCAGCTTTATATTATTCATTTCGAGATACTTATCAAGACCGATATTGCTCATCACAGTTGATACAACAGTATCCTTTTTAAGCATTTTATCCCTTTTCATTTCAACCGCACACATACCCATGACTTGGTCTCCATCGACTATCCTGCCCTTTTCGTCACAGAAGATTGTCCTGTCTGCGTCACCGTCGTGTGCGATACCGAGGTTTGCCTTATGGAGTTTCACAGCCTTCTGCAGTCTTTCTGTATGTAAAGAGCCGCAGCCCTCATTGATATTTATCCCGTCAGGCCTGTCATTGATTGAGATCACATCTGCTCCCAGTTCGCGTAACAGCCATGGTGTTGTCTTGTATGCAGCGCCATTTGCACAATCAACTACGATTTTTATCCCCTCAAAGTTTATGCCCTTTGGTATTGTAGATTTGATATATTCGATATAACGCCCTGTTGCATCATCCAATCGGTATGCCTTGCCTATATCAGAGCCATTCGGTCTGTTCTTTGAAAGCCCTTCGTCAAGCACAAGCACCTCGATCTTCTTTTCAATTTCATCAGGGAGTTTGAATCCCTCGGAAGAGAAAAACTTGATACCATTATCTTTAAAAGGATTGTGCGATGCTGATATGACTATGCCCGCATCCAATCGTAATGTCCTTGTAAGAAATGCAATCCCTGGTGTAGGCAGGGGGCCGACAAGTGTAACATTCATTCCCATCGAGCATATACCTGAAGTAAGTGCGCTCTCTATCATATAGCCTGATAATCTCGTGTCCTTGCCTATTAATATCATGTTTCTTCCGTGTTTCTCTCTGAGAAGATGTGCGACAGCCATACCTATTCTCAAAACAGTTTCAGGTGTCATAGGATGCTTATTTACTGTGGATCTTATGCCGTCTGTCCCAAAGAGTCTCATTTTCTCTTCCCTCCAATTATAACCTTAACTTTGATATCATTTATTTTTGTCCTTATATTTTTACCTGTTAGGTCGAGTTTCAGTTCCTGGGTGAATGTCTCATTAGATCCTGTTATATCCAACGATTCTGTTTTTATTGTATTGAACCTTCTTACTTCAGAACTTACACCTTCGATTACCACAATCTGTGGCGCCACTTCAACGGATTTTACATAATAACCCTTCTCGGGTTCACCGATAATGACAGGCTTTACCTTGACGGTTTTTGTTATTGTATCCTCGATTATAACCTTAACGGAGGAAGGGTTTATATTTAAAACGGTTAAGCTGTGAGGTAGTTTTATATTATCTCTGGTTACATAGTAAATACTTTTTCCTTTTTTAGCTTTACTAAGGTCAATATATATCCCTATATCTGATAATTTAATATTTTTGATAAGTCTCTCCTGACCTTCTATATTCAGGCTTATCGTCTTAATATTATTATTAACCATCTCAAGTCCTGACGGAATGTTTCTAAACACAAGCGGCACATCAATAGATATCTCTGACTGACCACGGGAAGTTGCGAAAAACCATAATGCCACTGATAGTAAAACAGCTGCTATCTTAAGGCCAAGGTTATCTAGAAAAAATTTTCTCATTTCTTTACCTTCTTTGTGAATAAATCGGTGAGGACATCCCTGAGCGTTCCCATGTCAAGATGTGTTTCAAGTTTTCCATTAATCGCCATTGATACTTCTCCTGTCTCCTCTGATATAATGATTACCACAGCATCTGTTTCCTCTGTAAGACCCAGGCCTGCACGATGTCTTGTGCCTAATGATCTGCTAATTTCCGGACTCATTGTTATAGGCAAAAAACATCCGGCAGCTACAATCCTGTTGCCTCTTATAACTACTGCGCCATCATGTATTGGTGAGGTGGGATGGAATAAGCTTAGAAGTATCTCTTTCGATACCTTTGCATCCAGAGGTGTACCCATTTCAACAAAGTCCTTAAGGCTTGTATCGCGCTCTATAGCAATAAGTGCACCGATCTTTCTGTTTGAAAGAGAGATGGCCGCCCTGACAATCTCCTCAAGGGATTTGAGTTCTTCAGCAGAGGTGAGGGTATGAAGGAACTGTGTTTCCCCCATCTGTGCTAGAGCCCTTCTTATCTCGGGCTGAAAAATAATAATTATAGCGATAACGATCTGGGCCCAGAAGCTCTGTATCAACCACTCTATTGTGTAAAGTTCAAAATAACTTGAAAGCAGGGATGCGAGTAGCAGGACACCGAGTCCAATAAGCATCTGTGCAGCCCTTGTGCCTTTTATGATAAGGAGAAGGCGGTATAGTATAATAGACATCAGTATGATATCTACCAGATCCTGCCATCTGAATTGCCTTAGTATTTCCATTTCGAAATGAAACCTTACTGCTTAATATCATAACATACATGCAGTAATTGAGAAAATTACGTTTGTTTAGCCTTAATTACCAACAAGGTGGGAAAGAGGGTTTGACAAAAAAATGTCGATAAGTTATTTTAAAGTACATATCGCGGGGTGGAGCAGTCTGGTAGCTCGTCGGGCTCATAACCCGAAGGTCAGAGGTTCAAATCCTCTCCCCGCCACCAGAAAAATAAAGGGTCTGCAGAAATGCAGGCTTTTTTTATTGAGTTTAAGCCATTCTATAGCGGGTATTGTCTTCAAAGCCTCTCCCTTTATTGATTTACAGCAGCAGCTTTTTCAGAAAAACGGGTTTTTTCTAACGGATTTCTAACGGATTTAAAAGAATCCTCCAAAAGTTCGGCCTGTTGCCGGTTAAAATCAGCGTCATTGAAGAGGTGTCCATAGATGTCCAGGGTTATGTTTATGCTCGCATGACCCATCTGAGATTGAATGTACTTGATGTTTTGCCCTGCCTGTATTCTCATGCTTGCATTACTGTGTCTGAGGAACATTTCTTTGATAACAACAAGCTCATTGATGACGGTCTTTGCTGATACTGATTTCAGTCTTTCTGAAACATGGGTTTGTAAATGTCCCGTAAGAATATCTGCCATCTGATAATTGCCGAAAGCAGGTTGCAGCAGCCTTGTAATTGTATCCTTATACCCAGCAAGGGTAGAAGGCTTTAAACTTGGCTCCGCATAGCTTTTTAGCCACACCTCTGAGAAATCTCTGAATGTCGCCTTGGTAAGTTCCCTGTAAGTTCCTTGGTCGATCTCCGGCAATTTCTCATTCAGTATCTTTTGAGCAGACTTCTTGGTGCTGCCGCCCTTGAACCACTTTCGTTTACCATTCAAGGCGATTACAGCGTAGAAGATATTACCCTTTTTTTGAATGCTGCCTTTCATTGGTGCTTCTCCTTTCTCTTTTTCCTTTCCATTTCTTTTTCATCTTCTTTGAGGCTAAAAACTTCATCTGTAATGAAACGCATTAAAACAACTGGTTTACCATTCTTTGTTACTATCACCTCCTCTCTGGTTTTTTCTATTTCTGTTACTACTTGGGTAGCCTTATTTTTGAGTTTAGATACTGTTATGAATTTCATAAAACTATACTCCTTCCTCTGATTCTTCGTAAGAAGACATTCGTATACACTCATGAATAGCATCTTCAATCGAGATTTGTTTTTTCTGATAGTTATTAAGTTCTGCGATCATTCTTTGCAAAAACATTATTTCTTTGTCTGTAAGAGTAATTGTTACTTTCATGAG
>JBGOWS010000133.1:0-6187 GCA_041478735.1 Thermodesulfovibrionia bacterium
ATAGATGGCTGGCTGGATTATGAAGTGCTGGAGTTAGTATTGTCTTATGCTATTCCCCGCAAGGATACAAAACAGATTGCCAAGGAATTACTATCTCGTTTTAAGACGATTAATGGCGTGTTGGATTCGGACAGAAAAGAGTTGCAGACTATAAAAGAGATTTCAGAACATGCGGCGCTTTTTTTGAAATTATTGAAAGATGTGGCGATTCTTTATGCGGAGAACGGGATACATAACACGGATTTGCTCTCATCTCCTCAAGTCGTCTATGATTATTTAAAAGCGTCTTTGAAAGGTGCGGTTGACGAAGAGTTTAAAATGCTCTTTTTAGACAGCAGGAATCAGTTAATAGCTGTCGAAACATTCAAGATCGGCACGGTTAATCGTTCTGTGGTCTATCCGAGAAAGGTTGTGGAAAGAGCGCTCTATAATCACGCGGTAGGTGTTATTATAGCTCATAATCATCCCGCTGGCACATTACAGCCTTCCCAAGATGATAGAGGGGTGACAATAGCTATAAAAGAAGCGCTTAAGACGGTTGATATAACCCTGCTGGATCATATTATCATTGGGAATAATGATTATTACAGTTTTAGGAATAATGATGATATCTGATAATGAAATAAATTGAGTTGTGAAAAATATAAAATCCTTATCATCGGATAAGACCATTTATGAAAACTACATTCCGCTTGATTCATCTGTTGAAAATCAGTTTGCCAAGGATTGTGAGAGCAGTGAGAACATCGAGTTCTTTTTCAAACTTCCTTTTTGGTTCAAGATAAATACGCCCATAGGCACATATAACCCCGACTGGGCAATAGTCTTCAAAGGGGAAAAGGAAATCTATTTCGTAGCGGAGACAAAAGGCGAAGGACAGGAACTGAGACCCAGCGAGCAAATGAAGATTGACTGCGGTAAAGTCCACTTTGGACAGTTTGAGGATGTAAAGTTTAGAGGACCGATTTCATCGGTTTCGGAATTGAGCTGCTAATGGTTTCCGGAATAAGTATTGCCTTGGTGCGACAAACCGCCACCGACCGGTTCTATCCCGATTTCATTTGCAAACTTGAGGACGGCAGAATCCTCGTGGTGGAGTATAAGAATAGCAAGGACTATGATTTACCGGATAACGAAGAAAAGCGGAGGCTTGGCGCATTATGGGAGATGCGAAGCGGCGGCAAATGCCTTTTTGTGATGCCGAGAGGGAAAGACTTTGGGGCCATAAGAGCTAAATTAGTAAGGAAGCAATTTCTAATATATTGATTAATAAGGAGCTAAGATTGCCACGCTTCGCTCGCAATGACAATAATTCGACTTTTCTATCAACCTGCTAATGTGAGGATTTATAAACTGAAGTCTTCTTCAAGGCGTTTCTTGCCCATCTTCATCGGAATATAGAAGGCAAGACTATTAAGTATGATAATTAGAATACCCGCCATAACAAGCTGGCCTATTTGTGCATAGCTTAATTCCAATCCTGATATTACTGCTTTTTTATAGGGGTAAAAAGACCATGCCTCGAGAGAAACTGTCAGAAGCACTACTGAAAAAGCAAAAAGCATAAAGAGCATACCGCCGGGACTTGTCGAAATCGAGGCTATATTTTCATATCTGAATTTTGGATACATAGCGCCTGTGCCTGCGCCGAGTCCGCTTATAGAGATACACATTATAAACATAGTAACTAAGGACAGGAGCATTAACAGGCTGTCTGCACCTATTGCTATATTTGTAATAAAAACTAGGGTCAGCAAAATGACTGTTACGGGAATAAAACCATATAAGAATTTTGACCAGAGCAATTTTTTTGCTGTCACAGGCGATGTCCTTATAATCCAGAAGGCCATGCCTTCGAGACTTATTGAGGCATACAGAAACCTTGCAGAGACTGCGGAAAGAACAAGACCTGCCATAAGTATATTTATGAGTACCATAAATTCCTTAATGAAAGGAGAAATTTCAGATAAGGCTTTGAGGGGGATAGTCCTGAAGTTATAAATATAGATGAGGATGAGTGCAAATATAATAAAGAGCTGGGACCACTGGCCTGCGTCCCTGAAGAAGATTTTTATATCTTTCCATAAAAATGCCAGATTGCTGCCCGGATAAAACCCCTCTGTGCTTACCTTTGTCTGATGTTTTATAGATGGCTGAATCCTCTCGAGATTATTAAGATATAGCCTCTTACCAATTGCACCGGATAATAAGAGCATAAATGCCCCGTTGCTCAGGATTAACAATGGATAAAGGTTATCCGGTGTTTGTCTTTTAAGGAGTGGTATAACAGACTCTGTTATCCAGAAACTGGGTATGAGCGGAGAATCTGTCTTTACGGCAAGTAGTGCATTAATAAATCTTTCAGGACTTTCAAAACTGATAGACCATTGGGACCTGACCAAGAGGTATAAGCAGAGAAAAAGTAAAAGGCCTGCAGCAAGTAGTGCTAACCGTATTTTTTTAATAGAAAATATCCTTGTAAGCAGATGTGCCACTGCTATCCCGATACCGCCTGCTATAAGTAAAAAAGGTATGAAGACAAGCATAAGAACAAGATAAAAACGAAAAGGTGCATCATAGCTTATGCCATAGGCAATGAAAAAAGGTGGTATAAAGGATATTACCATCCAGGATGAACTTAATATTGTTTCTACGGTCTTCAGTCTCATGATTTCTTTTATCTTTATCGGCTTTGATAAGAGAAAGGGGATCTCCTTTGACATATAAAAAGAAGATAGCGCAGTGATAATATTACTGAGAACCAGAAATATGCTGAGACTGAAAAAGGTCATGCAGAGGAGTTTTTTAGAGAGGATTTCTCCGAAGAATTCTATACTGCGGATAAAGTTCAACGCCTCGTAACAACCTATATAAAACGCCAGCCAGAAGATAAGCCCTATAAATATGAAAGGAAGCCTTTTCAATAGAGCCTTCAGGTTAATAGAATTTTTTATGGATTTAATCTTCGGTATAACTAATAAGATTGTTGTTTTCATGAGGTTATTTTTAAGAATAACCTTTCAAGCCCGCCTTCTGTGATAATCTCTTCCTTATTTTTTATGCAGGTGAGCGAGCCTCTATTGATAAGCCCTGCCCTTTCGCATAGCTCTTCAGCAATGTGGAGACTATGTGTTGCAAGAAAGATAGTGACACCTGTTGAACTCAGTCTTCTTATCGTATCCTTCAGCATCATTACCCCGAAAGGGTCAAGGCCCACAAATGGCTCATCAATGAAAAGGACACTCGGATTATGTATAAGAGCAGACAGAAATAATAGTCTCTGCCTCATGCCCTGTGAGTAGCTTTCTATCAATTCTTCCTCTATCTCTTTTATGCCGAATGTCCCGATCAGTTCATCAATCCTGTTAATAGCTGTGGATTTTTCTATGCCATGGATAGATGCTATAAACTTAAGAAACTCACGGCCTTTGAGTTTTTCGTATAGGAATGCCTTATCAGGCACATAACCAAAAATGGATTTAGCCTTTATCGGTTCTTTTACGATATCGTATCCATTTATGAGTATCTTTCCTCCTGTTGGCCTGAGAAGGCCGGTCATCATCTTTATAGTAGTTGTCTTTCCAGCAGCATTTGGTCCCAACAGTCCAAAGACTTCCCCTTTAACAACATGAAGATTTAGTTCCTTCACAGCCCATTTGCCATTAAAGGATTTGCTGACTTTATCAAGTACTATCATGGTAATTGTATTTTACAATTTTGTCTGACTTTATCGGAAGGGGCAGCTTAGAGGGACAGGATGAGTTTGTATAAGAAGTATCAATAGATCTTACTCATATGACGAGAATAGACGAAACATTGAAACTTTTAAACTTGTTATACCCTGCAGTTTTGCTGCAGGGTATCCGACAATCCCTCCCCCTTGATGGGGGGGGGGTAGGGTGGGGGTGATTGTAATTTCTTTCACCCTCCCCTTAGTCCCCTCCCGTCAAGGGAGGGGAGATAATAGATACCCTGCGGTCTTGCCGCAGGGTGATTCATTGTCCGATAAAAAAGATAAAATAGAATGTATAATATAATTTATTGAACATTTTGTTTGCTAAAAGATTTAAAAAAGGCAAGAAAAAAATGAACGAAGAATGGGTTGAGATTCTTGTTACCTATGATCACATTGAGGCTGAAATTATTAAAGAATTGCTGGAAAGTGGTGGAATCCCTGTAGTTTTGAGATCATCAAAGGTGACTCCCTTTCCTGTAAATGTAGGTAAAATAGGAGAGATTAAAGTCTTTAGTGAGAAATGGTGATAAAGAGATGGCAGAAAGAGTAATAGAAGGAGACAATAAGAATAATTCTCCGGAGGGATAAAATGCAAAAATTCCACCTCTCAGATAATATCAGAACAACTGTATTCTAACTTCTATCTGTAACTTTTATACTGCTGCTTTGTTAGTGTCCATCCTCCAGAATTTTTCTTGAGGACAGTTTCCAATTTATTTTTTCTTGTGAGCTGCGCAGAATTTCGATTTTCCAGTTGCGGTATTCTTACATTCTGTTCCCTTAGTGGTTTTTGCGGCGCATTTTTCTTTTTTTACCTGTGCCATGTCCCCTCCTTCTTTTAGTTTTTTAAAAAAACACACATTTAATAATTTTCAGTATAGCATAAATAATATTTAATACAAATAATATTACAAAAGTGTCAATTTTAATATCAGGTGTGGTTGCACGCTCTGTTATTGGTATAGGAGCGACTGTATTGCTCTTTTTTGCACTTAAAAAGAAAAAGGCAAAATAGGAATCGGGCATTCATTTAAAAGTATTATTTTATATCTGAATGGTAACTCTGGAGTGACTTGACTTCGCTATGTCCCTGCTGGTAAGCGGCAATTCCCTTGGCAGCAGCATGTGCCGCAGCTATTGTAGTTATGTGCGGCACCCTGTATTTAATAGCAGCCTTGCGGATGTATGAATCGTCGTATTTCCCCAGCTTGCCGCTTGGCGTATTTATAACCAGTTGAATCTCACCGTTTTTAATCGCATCAACAATATTAGGCCGGCCTTCATGCATTTTGAGAATATGTTGGGCTTCAATTCCATATTTAGCCAAAAACTTGCAGGTTCCCTCGGTGGCCTTTATTTTAAACCCCAGTTTCTTAAACTGCCTGGCTATCTCCAGAGCAGCCTGACGGTCCTGATGAAAAACAGTAATCAGGACTGTGCCTTTAAGGGGAAGACTAAGTCCTGTAGCTTCCTGGGCACTGAAATAGGCGAGGCCAAATGAATCGGCCATTCCAAGCACCTCTCCTGTTGAACGCATTTCTGGCCCAAGGACCGGATCTACTTCAGGAAACATGTTGAAGGGGAATACAGCTTCTTTTACACCAAAGTGGGTGATATTTTTTTGCTTAAGATTAAGGTCAGAAAGTTTTTTGCCTAGCATAATCTGGGTTGCAAGGCGTGCCATGGGAATATTACAGACCTTTGATACCAATGGCACGGTTCTGGAGGCACGCGGATTAGCTTCAAGAACATAAACTGTATCATTTGCAATCGCATACTGGATGTTCATCAGACCTACCACGTTAAGTTCTATGGCAATTTTTTTAGTATATCCGCATATTGTATCAATGTGTTTTTTCGAGATACTCACAGGAGGGATTACGCATGCAGAATCGCCAGAGTGTATACCTGCCAGTTCGATATGCTCCATCACTGCAGGGACAAAGGCATCGGTGCCGTCAGCGATTGCATCTGCTTCTGCTTCAATTGCGTTTTCTAAAAACCTGTCTATCAGGATAGGTCGTTCGGGTGACACATCTACAGCAGCCGCAACATAATGACTGAGCATCTCCTCGTCATGTACTACTTCCATTCCACGTCCACCAAGGACATAAGAGGGCCGTACCATTAGCGGATAGCCTATTTCCCTAGCGATAGCAAGAGCCTCTTCAAGGGTGCTGGCCATTCCCGATTCAGGCTGCGGTATACCGAGCTTGCTCATCATCTGCCGGAAGCGGTCACGATCCTCGGCAAGGTCGATCGCCTCCGGCGTTGTTCCGATAATCTTCACTCCTGCCTCGGCCAGTTCGCTAGCAATATTGAGAGGTGTCTGGCCGCCAAATTGTACAATAACGCCTTCCGGTTTTTCCTTTTGGTATATGCTTAAAACATCTTCAACTGTAAGCGGCTCAAAGTAAAGCTTATCAGAGGTGTCATAATCTGTAGAGACCG
>JBGOWS010000060.1:0-10643 GCA_041478735.1 Thermodesulfovibrionia bacterium
CCATTTTTTGCGGTAAAACTCTTTGCGGAATCTTTCGAATACCTTCGGCTCTTGCAGGTAAGCGATAGCGCCCGGAAATGCCGGCTCCCCTGCCTCATAACTCTGTTTAAGATAAGCAAGGAACTTTTTCTTAAACAGATCGCGCAGGACATTGACATGAATAAAGAACTTCTTTCTGCAGGAAACCCATTTGTGCCTGATAGGGGACAGTCCGCCGCCTGGGACTATGCAGTGGATATGTGGATGATCCATAAGATTCTGGCCCCATGTGTGAAGGACGCCTATGAACCCAATATGTGCGCCGAGATGTTTAGGGTCTCTTCCGAGTCTGATAAGCGTCTCCGAGACCGAGCGGAAGAGAAGATCATACATGACCTTTTGGTTTCTTAAGACAATGGGATTGAGTTCTTCAGGGATGGTAAATACAACGTGAAAGTATTGTATCGGGAGAAGATCTTCGCTCCTTGCCTCGATCCATTTCTCTTTCTTCAGAAACTGGCATTTAGGGCAGTGACGGTTCCTGCAGGAGTTATAAGATATCTCCAGATGGCCGCAGTGGTCGCACTTATCCACATGGCCGCCGAGTTCTGCCGTCCGGCAGGCCTCGATCGCGCGCATAGCCCACAGTTGATTACGGGGCATGGGATGGATCTTTCTGTACTCAGGGCCGTATTGCCGGAAGATATCGGCGACTTCGACCCCGCCGCAGTTCCGCGCTGGCTCAGGGGTTTACACTACGTCCCGGATGTGTCTTTGACCGGCAGATCCAGTGGGCTTGTGATCCTTGAAATCGCCTTGTTGCTTACGTGCAGATAGACCGTTGTCGTCTTCGGGGATGTATGGCCCAAAAGCAGTTGGATATGATGAAGGTCCGTTCCCGCCTCAAGCAGATGCGTTGCGAAGCTGTGTCTTAGAGTATGGAGCGTGGCCGGTTTTGTGATGCCGGCACGGTCCTTTGCAATCTCGAATATCTTTTCTACTGTACGTTCTGCCAATGCGCTGCCGGGACGTTGACCCTCGAAGAGCCAATCAGAGGGACGATACTTCCTGTAGTATTGCCTCAACGTCTCAAGGGCGACAGAGGAGAGTATGCTGTAACGGTCTTTTCCGCCTTTGCCTGTGACCCTTACCATCATGCGTTTGCTGTCGATGTCGGTGACCTTCAGATGGGATGTCTCCGCCAGCCTCAGTCCCGAGGAATAGGTCACCATCAGTATGGCCTTGTGCTTGAGGTTCTTTGGGACCGAAAATAACTCCTCGACTTCCGTCCTGTCCAGGACAACGGGAAGTTTCTTTCTCTTCTTCAGTTTGGGAATCTTGTCAAAGACCACGCTCTGCTTCATCGTGGTCTGATAGAGGAACTTCAGCGAGCTATAAGCTTGCCTGTAGGTTGAATCCGATACCTTTCTTTCTGCGAGAAGATAATGAAGATATTCCTTGATCTCCCCTTCTCCCAACTGATCGGGCGATTTCTTGAAGTGACGGGCAAAGTCCCTCGCCTTATCCAGATAGGCCCTTTGTGTCTTCGGACTGAGACCTCTCAACTGCAGGTCTCTCTGCATCTGTTCTCTCAATGTTGCCATGATACAATCTCCTTCCTTAAGCCAAATTCCCCGACTAATGCCGAGGATGCTGTAGAAAGGAAATTCTATCGTGATTGAGAGAAGTCTTTAAAGCAGGGAGCCTTGTGCTATGGTAAGGCTTGAACTAATATCGATAACCTTGAGACTGAATAAGCTACCGCGCAGCGGTTTTGTTCAACTTGTTCACAGACGACATTGTCGTCTTTTTCCCAATTTTAGAGGTATAGACGACTATGTCGGATATACAGCCCTATGGACTAATCCCACATCCTTCCACCTGTAGAATCTGGTCTAAAGGATTTCTTATCTTTGCAAAATCTTTGGTGCTTACGTGCGTGTATATCTCGGTTGTCTTTGAGCTTTTGTGTCCCAACAGTTCCTGTATATACTGTAAGTCTATACCATTCTCTAACAGATGTGTTGCGAATGAATGCCTGAGACTATGGATGGTTACATCTTTCCTTATCCCTGCCCGATTGCAAGCCATCTCAAATACCCTTTGAGCAGTCCTTATGGTAATATACCTTTCGCTATTTGGCCCAGGGAACAACCATTTCACCGGCTTATATTCTCTCCAATATTCTCTTAAGGTTTTTAAAGCGGATTCTGAGAGCAATGAATATCTATCTTTCCGACCCTTTGCACCTTTAATAAAATAATAAAAACCAACATTCTTTTGCTGTCAATGTCTTCTGGTTTTAGTCTTACAACTTCGCCCACTCTGAGTCCAGAAGAGTAAACCAGCATTAATATTGCCTTATGCTTTGAATTATCTACTGAAGATAAGATTTTTGCAACTTCTTCCTTGCTGAGCACCATAGGCAGTTTCTTGTCCTTGCGGGGGCGCTTTATCTCATACAAAAATTTCTTTTTGAGCATAGTTCCATAATAAAACTTCAGCGCGTTGATAGCCTGATTTAATGTTGAGGTTGCGGATTGTTTTTCTTCTGCAAGATAAAGAAGGTGGTCTTTTACGTCGGACTCGGTGACATTATGAGGAGCCTTCTTGACAAAATTTAGAAAATCCCTGTTATAGAAAAGATAACCCTTGACGGTTTTATAGCTATATTTTCTTGAAACAAGTTCTCTTCTCAGGTCTTCAAAGTGAGATTGTAGAGCCTGTTCTGAGCTTGCATGGAGATTGCTTCGTCGCTCCGCTCCTCGCAATGACGGACGCGGAAGCCCTAGCCTCGCAATGACAGGAGTGGTGTGTTCAGCTTGCAGGGTAAGGGTAGGGTCTATTTGGATTTCTTCATCTTCAAAGACCTTTAGAATTTTCTCCAAAGTTCCATCTGTATTCGGAAAAGTCCAGTATTTTTCTTCAGGATGCCATTTGCGGCTTTCAATGGATTTAATCTTAGTGACAAAAAGAGGATCGTATTGGAATACAACTGTTATCCTGCCTGAGGCATCTTTGCTGAATGTTACTGCCGCCATAAATAATACCTCTATTGAAAAGACGAGGCTTATATGGGGTGATTATTGATTAAAAACTGTGCATTGTCAAGGTTATTTATTAAACATAAATTGCTATTCTCCTTGTCAATCCTTGTTTAGCACATATATAATAAATGCCATGCGTATACCTTATGAATGGATAAAGGAGTTTATTGATATCACCGCTACCCCTGAAGAGGTGGCTGAAAGGCTTACTATGACAGGCCTTGAGGTTGAGGGGTTAGAGTCTGTAAACGGAGATACTGTTTTTGAGGTTAATGTTACACCGAACAGGCCTGATTGCCTAAGTATAATAGGCATAGCCGGGGAATTATCTGTAGCTTTTAAGATTCCCCTGAAAATACCTGCACATGAGATTAAAGGGGAACAGCCTGTTTCTGATTTTTCTATTGAGATTTTGAGCCCTAAACTTTGTAACAGATATGCCGGAAGGTTAATTAAAGACGTAAGAATTTCTGATTCCCCTGAATGGATTAAATCAAGACTCGAGAAGTGCGGCATAAGGTCTATAAATAATGTTGTTGATATTACAAACTATGTGCTTTTGGAGTTCGGTCATCCACTCCATGCATTCGATGCAGATACGATCAAGGGTAAGAAGATAGTTGTGAATGTTGCAGGTGCCAATAACAGAATAATAACTCTCGATGGTGTTGAGAGGGAATTACCCGATGAAGCGCTGCTTATATGGGACAGCGTCAGACCGATTGCAATTGCAGGCATCATGGGTGGTTCAGACACAGAGGTTTCTGATAAGACAAAGAATATCTTTCTCGAAAGTGCATATTTTGAGCCTTTTTCGGTCAGAAGGACGTCAAAAAGACTGAATCTCGCAAGTGAGTCCTCTTACAGGTTTGAAAGGGGTACTGATATAGAGTTCCTTGAGAATGCCCTCAACAGGGCAGCGCTTATGATAATGGAGATTGCTGGCGGAACAGTTCATGAAATAATAGATGACTATCCGGTGAAATATGTTGCCGGGCCTGTAGAGGCGAGATACGGGAAAATCAATAAAATTTTAGGAACAGAGCTCTCGAATGTTGAGATACTCGAAATCCTGAAGAGGCTTGGTATTTCCGCAGAGGATAAGGGAGATGTTTTTATTGTCTATCCTCCTGCGCACAGGCGTGACATCCAGGGTGAGAGCGATATAGCTGAGGAGATCGCAAGGTTTTACGGGTATGACATGGTTCCAACCACAATCCCGAGGAGTCCTCTTTCTTCAGGTCTGTTAAATAATAAAATGATCAAGATTAACAGGATAAGGGAGGCGATAAGAAAGGCGGGATTTACAGAGGTTATTAATTATAGTTTTATGAGTCCAATGAGTCTTGACTTGATTGCCATCCCTGAGACTGACAGGAGGCGGAATACCATTGTTATAAGAAATCCCCTGAGGCAGGAAGAGTCCTTGCTGAGGACTACACTGGTCCCTGCATTAATTGAAAACTTTAAATACAATCTGGATAGAGGAATAAAGAATATAAGCTTATTTGAGATAGCGAGGGTTTTTGAGGATACAGGCAAGCCACTTCCAGTGGAGGAACTCAGGCTCGGAGGTATTTTCTACAGGGAAAAATCTCCTTCTCTATGGAGAGAGGATGTGCAGGGATTTTTTATCACAAAGGGCGCCCTGGAATGCATGTTTGCGGAGTTAATGATAAATGATTATTTGTTCTCTGCATGTTCAGAACCATTTCTGCATAAAGGCCAGGCATCTGATATATATATTTCAGGCTCTTGCATCGGATACATTGGAGTCCTTGGACCCGTGATAGTTGAAAGGCTTGACCTGAAGAAACAGAAGCCGGAGATTGTTTTATTTGAGCTTAACCTCGACTTGCTCTTAACATTTATATCTGATTCGATAAAATACAGCCAGATCCCGAAATATCCTTTTGTGGAGCGTGATATCGCTGTTGTTGTCGATGAAAATGTTGCTGCCTATGATGTTAAGAAGATCATAAAAGCTTTTCCATCACCACTAATAGAAGATGTGTCAGTATTCGATTCATACAGGGGAGTTAATATCCCTGCGGGGAAGAAAAGTCTTGCATTCAGTATCCTATACAGGTCTAAGGAAAAAACCCTTACAGATGAAGAAGTTGAAGATCTTCATGCGTCACTTGTAAGGCATATACTTGAGAAGACAGGCGGAGAACTGAGAGAATAATACGCAATATTGTTAGTTTGGGCTTACCCTTAAAATCTTAGGTAATCTTCTTAATATATATCTCTTTTGCTATCTCAGGATCAATAGCAACTGTTGTTTCATCTATTTGGAGTACATATGAAGGGTTCTTCTGCAGTAGCTTTATTATACTTCCAGCAGCAATTCCCAATGAGTCAAGCTTGCTCAGCCTGGATGATTTTGAAGGTACAATAAAGGTGATTTTACCTTTTGAGCCAACCTCAAATTCAGATAGTGCGGTAACTACGGGCTCGACTTCTACTCTATACTTCTTACAACATTCTCCTCTCGGTATAGGACTTCCGTGAGGACAGGTTGGGGGGTGACCGAGGAATGTGCATACACTGTCGGTTAGTTCCTCACTCAATATATGTTCCATCTTACATGCATCTGTAATGACGGTGTCTCCGGGCATCTCAAAGACATCGGTAAATAGCCGCTCTGCAAGTCGCAGTCTTCTTACCAAAGCTTTTGCTTTCGAATAACCTTTCTCCGTAAGCTGGATATTATCACCAGAAATAGCCGCAAGCCCTTCTTTTTCCAGTGTAGCAATCAGGGTTTCAACATCATCGTCTTCGGAACTTAATTTGAACCTGTTGAGGTCCGTATGTTTTTCTTCAAGAAGAAGCCATATTAGTTCTAATGCTTCATCAATTCGTTCTTTGTCAATCATCTCTAATCCAATTTTGTCTATTGCTGTAATTATATCATTTCTTTGCAAATCAGAGGACTTTTGTTTTAGAATTAATTTGTATTAGTGAAGTGATAATAGGTTACTGAAAAAGCTTAAAGATGTAGCCGCAGGCTTTAGCCTGCGAGAGTTGTTTTTAACTTTATTGTTAAAGTTTGACACCCAGTATGACAATAAAAAGGAGAAAAGGATGTCCACTATAGCCGAAAATAAGAGAGTGAGTGAAATGACCGTTGGAGAGCTTAAAGAGCTTATAAGGGATACTATTTACGAGCTTATTGATCCTGATTATGGACTTGAACTGAGGTCAGAGGTGGAGGAAGCCTTGAGGAAATCTTGTGAATCAAAGGAGAGGATACCTGTTGAAAAAGTGGCAGAAGATTTAGGTCTGAAGTGGTAGATGTATAAGCTTGATTTTAGCGTTGATGGTAAGGCATCCCTCGCATCACTTGACAAAGGAGTCAGTCAAAGGGTTTTAGATAAGCTTAAATGGTTTATTCAAAATATTGACAGTATTTCGCCTCTACCTTTACATGGAAAGCACTCGGGGCATATTTCGGGCTCGGGTGGGCATATGTTGATATAAACGACATAGACTCAGCCCTAAAAGTATATAGGTTTTTGAAAGATCTAAGTCCTTATTATGCCAAGCAATTGCACAGGAAAATATACAAAGAACGGTAAACATTTGTTTTCAACAGTCATTAGTAAAAATATGAGATATGCGTAATCATCTCTGTATTTTTGGAGCAGGTTCATCTAAAGATTTTGGTTTTCCTTTGGGTAATGAATTTTTTGAAAAGTCGTATGCCTTATCATTATCTCCACAAGAAAAGATAAAATCTGAGCGATCAAAACATTTCGAAAAAAACTTAGGGCAGTTGAAGAAATACTACATTGTATTTTTCCAAACCTTCCATCTGAACACAAGTGTTGGCCGAATTTTGAGGAGGTTTTCTCTCTTTTACAGGCGTTGAAAATTAAGGGTGAAGTAGGCATTGTTGAGAATGATATCAATGAGTTTACTGCTCTCATATTTCTTACTTTAAGTAGTTCTCATTTCGACCCGTATTTAGGAGTTGGGATGGCAAATTTCGTATATTACCGAAATTTTATTTATTCCATTTTAGGAGATTCTGAAGAAATACCATCTTTTATTAATCTAAATTATGATACCTTATTGGATACGGCAATTGAAGAAGCTTTAAATATCGGCAACAAAAATTCTATACCCCAAAATTACAAAATTGAACTTTATAATGAATCAACTGGTGAAAAGATCGTTCATGGAGAATATATTCTGATAAAGCCTCACGGTTCCATGAATATGGCTAAATGTAATAAATGTAATCTTTCGTTCTATAGTAGGGATAATCTTATTGCGAAAATAGAGAATAAACATGCGCATTGCCCAAAATGCGGTGAAAATATGAACTATTCTCAATTGATTCCACCCAGTTATCATAAGGACTGCTCTACTATGACAACTGCTCGCCAGATAATTGAACTGACAAGTAATGCCAATACAATTACGATTATAGGATATTCTTTTCCACCCTATGATATGGATATGAAGCATTTGATTGAAGCATTTGATTTATCTCGGATTACTTAAAAATAAGAATGATGTGCTATTTACAGTTGTTGATAAAGAGGATGAAGAAAAGGTCAGAGCTAAATATAAATTTTTGGAATTATTTACAAAAAAAGGAATATTGTTCAAAACAGAAGGGTTTTTAGAGTACTTAAAAAAGTGCGATGCAAGGTCGACAGAAGGTCAATAGAAGAGCTTCTTTCAACTATAAATAGCGAATTTAGAAGCAGGAGAATGTGAAGAATCATGTAAAGGGAAGTCGGAGATTAGTAAGTTATAAGAAGGTTGCAATCGGTCTTTTTCGTTGTAGCGGAGTGATTATGAGCAGAAATTTGTGGCCCTATTCATAATTGGGGCAAACCATTCAAAAAGGCAATTCTAATGACATTACTCCGTGAAAACTCTTTCTGTGAATAGGGCAGGGTCCATAGAGTCGCAGCATGGCAAGGTGTTCTTTGGTTGAATATCCTTTATGTTTTTTAAAATTATAATTTGGGTATTGATGATGGTAGTCCAGCATGATTTTATCCCTTACAACCTTTGCGATTATCGAGGCAGCAGCAACTGATGCACTTATGCTCTCTCCTTTTACTGGTGAAATCTGCCTTATTGGAATTGATGGAAGGGATACTGCATCGATGATAAGAAGATCCGGAGGTGTGGTAAGGTCTTTTACTGCGAGCTGCATTGCGAGTCTTGCGGCCCTTAAGATATTCAGTCTATCAATCTCCTCAGGACCGACGATGCCTATGCCAATATCTATAGAGGAACCCTGGATTTTATGGAATAAAAGTTCTCTTTCTTTTTCAGGTACTTTTTTAGAATCTCTAAGTCTATCAATCCTTATATTTTTTTTCAGGATAACTGCTGCAGCTACAACAGGACCTGCAAGTGTCCCCCTTCCAGCCTCATCAATACCAGCTATCCTTAGAAAACCCTTTTTTCTGAATGATTCGTCGTATTGATAGATGTCCATTATAAGACTGATAAAGATATATCTAAATTAATGGACTTAATGACTTTTCCCTTCGAATACCCTTTCTTTCTCTTTGATCTTTGCTGCCTTCCCCTTTTTGCCCCTTAAGTAATATAACTTTGCTCTCCGTACTTTTCCTCTCTTCAATACTTCTATCTTATTAATAGAGGGGGAACAAATAGGGAAAATTCTCTCAACGCCAACACCAAATGATACCTTCCTTACCATAAAAGTTTCCCTTGTGCCGCTTCCGCGCCTGGCGATTACAACGCCTTCAAATGGTTGGATTCTTTCCTTGTCACCTTCAACAACCTTTACTGAAATCCGAACAGTATCTCCAACATTGAAATCTGTAACATCTTTCTTGAAACCTTCTTCAATAGCTCCTATCGAGTTCATTGTAATTCCTCCTTTATTTCGCTAATTAATTTATAGTCCTCATCGCTGAGCTTGCATTTCCCGAAAAGCTCGGGTCTTCTTTCAAATGTACGGCGCAGGGCCTCTTTTCGTCTCCATCGCAAAATTTCTTTATGGTTACCGGAAAGTAAAATCTCCGGCACTGACAGACTCCTAAACACAGAAGGCCGTGTGTACTGAGGGTAGTCAAGTATTCCCCATGAAAATGATTCCGTCTCAGCAGAATGATTGTCGCCGAGCACGCCGTGTATTAATCTGGAAACGGCATCTATTATAACTAAAGCAGGCAGTTCTCCGCCAGTCAGAATGTAATCTCCTATGGATATTTCATTATCTACCAGGGTTTTAACCCTTTCATCAATAGCCTCGTACCTTCCACATAAAAATAAAAGCCATCTGTTTTCCCTTGAGAGTTCCATAGCCATATCCTGATCGAATTTTTTGCCTGCGGGACTGAGCATAATGACCCTTCTTTTTGTGGCATCAGGATAAAGTGTCTCAACAGCAGTAAAAAAAGGCTCTGGTTTCATAACCATGCCTGCCCCGCCTCCATATGGGTAATCATCAACAGTCTTGTGCTTGTCTGTTGTATAATCCCTTAGATTGTGGACTTTTACTTCAATAAGCCCCTTTTGAAGAGCTCTTTTAAGGATTCCCATATCGAGATACTTATGGAAGATCTCGGGAAAGATAGTAATGATACCATATTTCATGGCTATTCTTTGTCCTGAAAGTGAAAGTTTTAAGCCAGTATAACCTTCTCTATAAAGAATTTACAAGTATCCGGATCAGTAATCAGTCCCCAGATTTTCGACAACAGCTTTGGCGCGCTATAGCTGTTAGGGCCTATATTATTTTGAACCTGCGTATTGAAAATTTTATCTCTGGGTTTGAAAAGTATCGCATTATTGGATTTTAATGTTGGGACCCTTTATGGCAAGATAAAAATTAAGGGGCAGGAAATTTTGCTTTCCTCCCACCCCTTTTTATTAAAGAATCTCTGTCAGGAAACGTAAATCTTTATCCCCGTTAAGGGGCATATTTTTGTTTTTTATTCGAGAATCTCAAGTACGCAGCGTTTACCTATCTTTGTTCCTGATGCACTGAGTATTGTCCTCATTGCACGTGCAGTTTTACCTTGTTTGCCTATAACTTTTCCGAGATCGCTCTGTGCTACCCTGAGCTCAAAAACGGTAGTCTTTTCACCTTCAACCTCTGCAACTACAACTTCTTCAGGTCTGTCCACCAGAGCCTTCGCCATTCTTTCTACTAACTCTTTCATCGTTCTCCACCTCCATACGAGTTTTGGCTGTCTACAGGCCAGCCTTGTGTATAAGCTTTTTAGCCCTATCGGTAGGTTGTGCTCCTCGCTGCAACCAAAATTTTACTTTTTCCATATTCAGCTTTATTTCGGATGGGTCCTTCAAGGGGTCATACGTTCCGAGAATTTCTATAAAGGGTCCATCTCTTCTCGCCCTGGAATCAGCTGCTACCACTCTGTAGTGGGGTTTCTTATGAGCTCCCAATCTTGTAAGTCTTATTTTAACCAAGCCTCACCTCCTAAAACGAAATTTTAATATATTCTTGAATGTAAAGTAAAGGGCATCTACATATTGACAGCAATTCTCGGTGAACCATTTGAAAGAGCCGATAACAAGGTGGAATGGATCGAGAAGTTTGCCTTCCAGAAAATGAGAGTATCTTTTTCCCAATAATTCTATCTTCAGTGGACA
>JBGOWS010000080.1:0-8653 GCA_041478735.1 Thermodesulfovibrionia bacterium
AATATCTGCTCCCACATATTTAAAAGATAAAGCTTTCCCTTACCCGAAAATACATAGTGGTGTCCATGCTGGACAGAATTCAAATTATCAACTGCCTGTCCCGCAAAAAAATTGAAGTCATCGAGTTCGGTTCGGTCATAATAATATTTTCCCGTGAGTTCTAACTCAAATTTTTCTGATGGTCTAAATCCGAATTTTCCCGAGATAGAGGCATTTTTATATCCATCCCTCTCAGTGCCCTGTTTTGCGGCTGATATGCCATCAGTATGAAAATAAGCTGTGGTAACCCTGTAATCGAATTTTTTGTTACCGCCCGAAACAGTCAGTGACGGCTTATACGTTTCGTATGATCCTGACTCGAGAGACATATCCACTTTTGGCTTGCCTTTTCCCTTCTTTGTGATGATGTTAATAACCCCTGCCATTGCCTCTGAACCATAAAGTGTGCTCTGAGGGCCTTTTACTATCTCAATCCTCTCTATGTCATCCACATTGATACCTGAAAAATCAAGTGAACCTGTAGTTGTACTTTTAACCTTTACCCCATCTATCATCACAAGGGTATGTGTTGAATCGCCGCCGCGGAGAAGGACTGTCGCAAGTTTTCCAGCACCTCCGTTCTGAACAAGACTTAGCTCTGGAATTTTTCTGAGGACATCTGTTAAAAACTGGACGTTCATCTTTTTTATATCGTCCTCTTTAATTACAACAATAGCGCTCGTTGTCTCTTCTACAGGTTCTTCAACCCTTGTGGCTGTTACAACAACCTCTTCCAGCTTTATTTTCTCCTCTGCAAATAGAGAAGTGAGAGGTGAGAAGTAAGAAGTGAGAAGTGCTGAAATACAAAAGATAAGCAGTTTTAAAGACTTGAAATTTGAAATTTGAAATTTGAAATTTTTTTTCATCTTTCCTCCCTCGAGAATTTTTTAAAGAGTTTGCTCACGGTTTATAGTTCATGGTTGCTAAACTTTAAACTTTGAACTTTAAACCCTGAACTTTTTTGGGTCTGGATAGGTCTTCCGGCTAAGGGCTACCTATTTGCCGCCTTCCCATCCCGATTTATATCGGGACAGTGGCTTTAAAGGCTTTCGTTCCCTTCACGGCTGCGGGGCAGCGGAGGATTTTCACCCCTCTTCCCTGACATCCAGCCAGCCTGAATCAAAATATCAGTTTATTTTTAATGAAAACTATCCCTTCTCACCTCCTTTCTAATAAGAGGCTGTTCAATAATTCGCAATTCTTTGAAAATCAAGACATCGCGGAGGTTTTTATTCTTCCTTTACCGCAACTGTCATTGCGAGCATCGCGAAGCAATCTCTTTATTTTTCCTTGCTTTTTAGATTGCGGAGCCTATTCCGCACAAAGTGAGGAATCTCGCTCCGAGTTTGCTTCGACTTCGTCTCGCAACCGCTATCGCTCCTCGCAATGACATTAAAAAATACCTCCTGTTATTGAACAGCTTTTTATATCACATTTGCCATTTTCATTTCTGTAGTATCTCTGCAAGCTCTTTTAACAAAATTGTATTTTCTTTGTGAGATTTTACAGCAACCCTTATGTATCTACTGTCAAGACCTCTGAAGTTTGAGCAAAGTCTCACAAGGATGCCCTTTTTCATTAGCTGCTTATATATCTCACTTGCATTACTAATTTTCAATAGATAGAAATTAGCATCAGAGTGGAAAAACTCTATCCCCAATTTTTTGAAGCCCTTCTCAAAAAATCGTTTCTCTTCTTTTATTAATCTGAATGTCTCATTTCTATACACTTTGTCCTTAAGCGCTGCCACTCCTGCCCTCTGTGCTAAGTTATTTACAGTCCATGGTTCTTTATATTCTTTTAGCCTGCCAATGAGGTGCTGTGGGAAGACACCATATCCAAGTCTTAAACCTGAAAGAGCATAGAACTTTGTCATAGACCTTAAGACAATGAGATAAGGATTATTTTCAACTTCTTTTATTATTGAGTCTTCAGGGCAAAAATCTATGAAAGCCTCATCAACAACGAGAATACATTTTAAATCTCTGGCTGCCTCTGCAATTTGCATGACAGAATCCTTTTTAAGCAAACTCCCTGTTGGATTATTCGGATTACATAGAAATGCCATGTCCACAGAGCCCAGGACTTCACCCCCTCCCTTACCCTCCCCCCTCGAGGGGGAGGGGCGGGTGGGGGGGATCTGTGTTCTGTTTTCTGTGTTCTGACTCCTGTCTCTCATTGCAGCTATAAATTCATCAGGTCTTATCACAAATCCATCTTCCTCTCTAAGGGACAGATAATTTATTTGTGCCCCCCTTTGCTCCGTAGTCGCTGGCTCCTGACCGATGAGAATTGCCCTTTCGTATTCTGAAAATGTTGGTGCAGGGATAAGGACGCTCTTTGGCTTCAATGCCCTTGATGCAAGATAAATAAGTTCTGTGCTCCCATTGCCGCAGAGTATCATCTCAGGGTCAATTCCATGATGTTGAGCAAGCCGTTTTCTCAATCTTCTTGCATCAGGGTCAGGGTAGTTGTGAAGATACTTCAACTGTTTTCTTAACTCTGTCTTTATCTTCTTTGATACCCCTAATGGATTTATTGAGGCACTGAAATCTATTATCGTCCTTTCCTGCATCTTAAGTTCTTCTGCAAGCCTGTAGATGTTTCCACCGTGTTCTATATCAGAACCTGGATTTTCACCCCCTCCCTTGCCCTCCCCCGTCAAGGGGGAGGGAATATTAGAATCGCCCCCCTCCCCTTGCGGGAGGGGGTTAGGGGGAGGGGGTACTGTGCTCTGTATTCTGTGTTCTCTGCTCTGTTCTCTGTTCTCTGTCATATGGCAGTCCTTACATGTGAGATTACAATAGCAATACTGAGTCCGAGTAATGATGTAATCTTCGTTATGGTTATAGCTTTTTTAGTAGCCGCTAAGTAGAGATTCTCTCTGTCTTGAATCTCTTCCCCAATGTATGGTTTTTCTACAACTATCCCCCAATAGCTTGATGGACCTCCAAGCCTTACTCCAAGAGCCCCGGCCATCGCAGCCTCTGGCACACCGCTGTTGGGGCTTGGGTGTTTTCTCCCATCACGGAACATTGTTTTCAGTGAACAGATGAACAGTGGAAGGGAAACAATTGTAGATGAGATAGAAATAAGCATTCCTGTTATCCTTGCAGGTATGTAGTTTGCAATATCATCCAGCTTTGCTGCTGCCCAACCGAAGTTTTTATACTTATCATTTTTATACCCTACCATTGAATCCATAGTGTTTATTGCCTTATATGTTATGGCAAGGGGAAGTCCACCGATTGCGAAGTAAAACAGAGGTGCGATTATTCCGTCAGAGGCGTTCTCAGCAAGGCTTTCTATTGTTGCCTTAAGAATGCCTTTTTCATCGAGGGTGTCTGTATCACGGCCTACTATATGGCTCAGTCTTATCCTCGCACCTTTGAGGTTTTTATCCATGACAGCCTTAATGATAGACTGTGCTGAGTCAATAAGTCCTTTTGCAGCCAAAGTTGTGGCTGTTAGAAAAACTATTACTAAAAGTGAGAAGTAAGAAATAAAAAGTGGAAAGTGATAAGTAAGAAGCACTGAATTAAGAACGTAAAACAAACTATATGTTAAACTCGCTATAATTACAACAAGAACTGTCCCAGTACGTTTTTCTTTGATCTCTGTCTTCTGTGCTCTGTGTTTTGCAAGGTGTTTTCTTAAAAGCTCCTCTATTTTAGTTATTGCTTTACCCATAATTCTCACAGGGTGAGGAAACCACACCGGATCCCCGATGCATAAGTCGAGTGTGAATGCGAGCATCAATAATGCATAAGGTTTTGAGAGTTGGAAATAAATATTCTGAACAGCCTCAGCCATATCAGTCATTTATCAATCCCTCTATAAATTTCATATCCATGTTTTCCTTTAAGATTTTTGCCCATTTATTAAGGGCCTCATCCCTTGAATTTGAATAATCCACTATATCTTCTATCGGTTTTAACCCCTTTTTAACCCGTAGAGAATTTATAAGACTGCGCCTGAATTGGTCGTTATCAAATATACCGTGGATATAGGTCCCCCAGACATTGCCTTTTGCCGAGCCGTCTAAGACAGGTGCAAGGTGTGAGGCGTGAGGCGCGAGACGAAATAATTTAAATAAACCAATATCACCCTTGCTCACTCCCATGTGGATTTCGTAGCCCCGCAGGAAGTTCGGAGTTCGGGGTTCGGAGTTCAGAGAAAATAGGTCGGGCATCTTGCCTGACACTATCTGAGCTTCTACCTGTGATGTCAACTTTGTTTTTTCGATCTTTGTTTCTATATCAAGAAGCCCGAATCCTTTTAACTCTTTATGACTGCTTTCCATGCCAAGTGGATCGAGTATCTTTTCTCCGAGCATCTGGTAGCCGCCGCATATACCGATTAGCGGGATGCCTTTTTTTGCTGCTCTTTTTATACTTTCCTCGATGCCGTTTTCTTTCAGGAATAAAATATCCTTTACAGTATTCTTTGAGCCAGGAATAATAATAAGGTCAGCATTTTCAATGTCTACATCCCGCAGGGAATAAATCAGTTCAACATCCGGCTCGTATCTGAAAGGGTCAAAGTCTGTGAAGTTGGCAATATACCTTAAGCGGAGCACTACGATTTTAAAGTGGCGGGTGACGGATGAAGAGTGACGGGTGAAATAACTTAACCCGTCTAATGAAATTCCGTCCTCTTCGTGAAGCCCCAGGTCACCAAGATAGGGGATTACACTGATAACATGTCTGCCTGTTTTCTCGTATATCATTTTAAGTCCCGGTTTGAGAATGGATATATCGCCTCTAAACTTATTGATAATAAATGCCTTTATATAATCAGCATCACATAAACTGTTTGGGGGGGAGGGGGGATTTGGACTATTTTTTAAAAGCTCAATAGTTCCGTAAAGGGATGCAAAAACACCACCTCTATCAATATCACCAACAAGAATGACGGGTGCACCTGTATAGCGGGCAACTCTCATGTTTACTATTTCATCATCCCGGAGGTTGATCTCTGCCGGGCTTCCAGCACCCTCAATCACAATAAGGTTATATTTCCTTGATAATTTTTCATATGCCTGAGTTACAGCCGCCCATGCCTCTTTTTTGAATGCATAATACTCATATGCTTTCATATTGGAATGGACCCCGCCGTTCATAATCACCTGGCATCCTGTTTCACCTGATGCCTTAAGGAGTATCGGGTTCATATCCACAGATGGCTCAATCCCTGCTGCCTCTGCCTGAAGCGCCTGGGCACGGCCTATCTCACCGCCCTCTTTTGTTATAAAAGAGTTGAGGGCCATATTCTGTGCCTTGAAAGGTGCAACATTAATCCCGATGTCCCTGAATATTCTGCAGAGACCTGCTACAATAAGGCTCTTTCCTACTCCCGAGCCAGTCCCCTGTATCATTAATGCTTTAGCCATTAATTATCCCATTTATTAGTTTTACCACCGGGTATTTATCCCAGAACTCGATAACATTCAATGCAGCACAATCCTGTTCAATCCTGAAGATATTTTCTAATGGTATACCGAGGAGATGGCAGAGGATTATTCTGTTCACTCCTCCATGAGCTACTATGGTGATGTGTTCAGACTTCAGAGCACAGACCCCGGGGCCCGGACTTCCACCCCCTCCCTTACCCTCCCCCCTCGAGGGGGAGGGATGGGTGGGGGGGGTATATTCTGTATTTTGTGAATTATGATTATTTAGTATTTTGTCTAATGCCTTGATAACCCTGTCCCTTACCTCAATCGTGCTTTCACCACCTGTAGGACTGTATTTCAAGGGATTATTAGCCCATGACTCAAATTCTGAGGGATATTTTTCTCTTATTTCGTCAAAGCTCATCCCTTCCCAGATGCCAAAATTTCTTTCCCTTAAATCAGGAATTTTAACGGGATTTAATCTGTATGGCTCAGCAATTATCTCGGCGCTTTTTATTGCCCTTTTTAAATCAGAGCAGTAGACAGCTTTCATTAATCCCCCCTTTTCTAAAGGGGGGGTAGGGTGGATTACCGGAGGGGCAGGGGGATTAGACTGCTTTGAACCATAAAAAGTTGAACTATTTTGAAATAATTCAACTATATATTCCGAGACCCGTTCCATCTGTTTCATGCCTTTTTCTGAAAGCGGTACATCAATTGCCCCTTTATATCGCTTTACCCCTCCACCCTCTGTCTCGCCATGCCTGATTAAATAGAGTCTGTCCATAAACTGTCATTTCCATAAAAAGTCGTCATTCTCGCGAAAGCGGGAATCCAGTCTTTTCAATACCTTCTGGATCCCCCGGTCAAGCCGGAGGATGACAAATACTGACTTTATGGACAGACATTAAATAGAGTGTTGTAACCATATTGATGTCATCAGTAAAAATAGTATTTCTGATATCTCACTTATTGCGCCGAGGTTGTCCCCGGTGAGACCGTTAAACTTTTTATCAAAGAACCTTGTTGCTGAAAAACTTAAAATATAAAGCACAAACAATGGCAGCAATAGAATTGGCAGGTGACTGAGCAGAGGTAACGTGAAACTGAGGACGAACAACCAGAAGCCAACAGCGAGTGTTGTTGAAAGCAAAAACTCTTTTGCCCCTGTATTGTCAATAAATATTTTTCCAAGGCCGTCCTGTCTTGCGGATTTCCCGTGAAATATTGCCGGGACCATTGACCATCTTGAAAAAACAGGCATTAGAAATAGCATGAAATAAGGAAAAAGGGGTAAGGGATAAGGAGCAAGAAGATTTTTGATCAGAAGGAATTTCAAAAGGATTGTAAGCACTATTGCAGTTACTCCGATTGCGCCTGTGGCACTGTCTTTCATCACGGAAAGCCTTTTCTCCCTATCAATTGCTTCGTTCCCGCTTGATTTTACAGCCAGTGCATCGAATGTATCAGCAAGGCCGTCGAGATGGAATCCTCCGTTGCTTATTATCAATATCAAGATGATCAGTCCGCTCACGATTTCAGAAGGAAGCACTTTTGACAGCAATAAAGCAGACAAAAGGGCCAATAAACCTTGAAATGCACCTACAGCCGGGAAAAAGGCTGCTGACTGTGCTATCTCTTTTTCAGAGACATTACCTTTAACCTTTAGGGGCATGATGGTAAGGAGTTGGAATGCAAGCAGAAAACGGGTGATAAATAACCGACGAATGGCGAGTGATTTTTTCAGCGATACGTTATTATATTTATTTTCCTTGCTGATAACCCGTAACTCCTCACTCATTTTTAGATACCCTTGCCTCACCAAAGGTTGCCATCTCTTTATAAATCTTCAGCCCTGCCTCTATTATGAGCATTGCAAGTGCAGCCCCTGTGCCTTCACCAAGCCTTAAATCCAGGTCAAGTATGGGTCTCAAGCCGATTTTTTCAAGCATTGCCTTATGCCCAATCTCAACGGAATTGTGTGCTGCGAACATGTAGTCTTTTGTATTTGGTTCAATACAATAGGCTATCAATGCCCCTGCAGTGGATATGAAACCATCAATGACAACAGGAATCCCGTTTGCTGCTGCTCCTATGATCAACCCGGCAATGCCTCCGATCTCAGCACCGCCGACTTTGGCAAGGACATCTACCGCATTTGACGGATCAGGTTTATTTACAGCAATCGCATCCTCAATCACCTTAATCTTGTTCCTTAATGCATCATCACCTATTCCGGTTCCTTTGCCCGTTACCTCTGATACTGGCTTGCCTGTCAGCACCGCTGCTATTGCAGAAGATGGTGTTGTGTTTGCAATTCCCATCTCTCCTGTACCAAAAATTTTATACCCTTTCTGTGCATATGCTGTTGCAAGCTCAATACCTGCTCCGATGCATTGTTCAGCCTCCTGCCTTGTCATGGCAGGCTGTTTTCGTATGTTCTTTGTGCCCATCACGACCTTCTTTGAAATAAATAATCCCCCCATCTCCCCTTTTAAATCCCCCTCATCCCCACTTTTCGAAAGGGGGGTGGATTGGGGATTAAAATCATAATCGACACCTATATCAATAACAACAACCTCGGCACCTGCATGTCTTGCAAGTACATTTATTCCGGCACCGCCGTTTAAGAAGTTGAAAACCATCTGCCTTGTTACTTCCTTTGGAAAGGCTGAAACGCCTTCTTCTGCAACACCATGGTCACCTGCAAACGTGAAGATTACCTTTTTGTCAAGCACAGGCATAGTATTTTCTGAAATTGCCACAAGACTTCTTGCAAACTCCTCAAGCCTTCCAAGGCTGCCGAGTGGTTTTGTGAGATTATCAAGCCTCTTCTGTGCTTTCTCAAAAAACTCGGTCTTAACAGGTGTTATCCTTTTTAGTGTCTTCTGCATTATATTTCTCCCTTATCTTTTATTTTTACTGGAATGCCTGCAACTACCATGTAAACCTTATCAGCTACCTCTGCAATCTTCTGATTTAACAGTCCTGCCATATCCCTGAATCTTCTTGACATCTCATTTTCTGGAACTATCCCCATGCCTACTTCGTTTGAGACGATGTAGATTTGTGATGCCTGATGTGTTGTGCGTAAGGTTTCGATAAGATTTTCGATTTCATATCCTATGTCAGAGTTTCTGTGCATAATGTTTGATAGCCACAATGTAAGGCAATCTACGACGATTATCTGGTATCTACCTTCTGTCTTTTTAATTAACG
>JBGOWS010000063.1:0-10233 GCA_041478735.1 Thermodesulfovibrionia bacterium
AATAAAACAGAAATTCCATTTCCTTATTTTTTATAAAGATTGCCCAAAAGTTCCGACTTGATTTCCATCACAGTATCAGAACAAAGTCTGCACCAAACACTTATCGATGCTCGATAGCCGCACGATACTGGGTAGATGAAATATCCCGTACCGACGACGACAGTGGAGAGACCATTGGGTCTTATTCTCCACGGCATAGAAACTATTTTGTACCCTTATACCGTCCTCATCAAAGGTCTGGCTTACGCATAATGCGCCATCCAGTTAGTTCCAGGCTCGGGTAAGGAGCGATGGTTTTCAGAAAGATGTCGGGACTTGTTTTGATATCCCGATGCAGGACTATCTTACCTTCCTCGTTGAGAATGCATAGGTACATTGTCCTTGCGTGCAAGTCGATACCGCAGAAAAATTTGTGCTGCTTGGTGTAAAATCTCATTTGAGGCCTCCTTTGGGTAAAAAGTTTTGAGTCCTGAATCATACCTGTTTCGGGTATGGTTCAAGGGGCCTTAATGAGTATCAACTCAATCTAGCGGACAGCATATAACGCTACCGCTGATTTCAGGCGTTTTTCATGTAGATTTTTGATGAGGCAATTCGAAAGATTGACAATCCGCTTTTATCCATATACAATTTTATCAATTGTAGAATAGGTTTAAAAATTAATGTTAGGCGGTTAACCGCACAATCAGAAGGGAGGAGAATGGAATGAAAATTTATGTAGGCAATTTGTCTCGCGATGTCACTGATGAGGATTTACTTAAGGCTTTTGAGTCTTTCGGAAGAGTAGAATCTGCCACTGTGGTGAAAGACAAGTTTACGGGAGAGTCAAGAGGGTTCGGGTTTGTGGAGATGCCTTCTGCGTCGGAAGCTCAGTCGGCGATCAACGGCATGAATGGGAAAGAGTTAAAGGGCAGAGCTGTCAATGTGAATGAGGCTCGTCCCCGCGAAGAAAGAGGAGGCGGTAGAGGAAGACCAGGTGGAGAGCGACGTTACTGATCATTCCTATAACAAGAAGCTTTTCGCCTAACAAATCACCAGCGGACGCGGATAAGCCGCGCCGCTGAGTTTTATCGTTACACTAAACTTTTAAAAAGAAATCGTTAATAATCGGATGATAACAAAACTTAGTTTTTTTATGGGGCTTTTATTTAAACTGAAAGTGTCTGTGAGATAAAGTTACAGTTTATCCTTCTGATTTTTTATTGAAAAACCTTTGAGTTCAGGGTTTTTTTGACCCTTATACTGTATCATGACCTTATGTGTTTCTCCGATTGTACCCGGTAGAATTAATCTTTTTATCTTTGCTATTTCAAAGAGGTAATCAGTGGAATTCCCATAAAGTTCTGTGATTATTTCATCGATCCCGAGGGAAACAAGAAAAGTCCCCTGCTGGCAGAATCCAAGAGTTTCTAATCCAAGTTCCTCACCCCATTTCTTTACTGATGAGAAATTGACATGTGCTGTTATATCCTGCTCGCCGATGTTGACATAAGGATTTTCGTTTACCTGGTGCCTGTGATAACAGAGAAGTGTCCCTCTGTTTCTGTCCTCGCTATAACAGTCCCAGGCAGGATAGCCGTAGTCTATGGTCAAAATAAATCCTTCCGACAATACTTCATTAACAGATCTGAGCCAATCTTTTATCCTTAGGTTAATCTCTGTTCTATATCCTTCAGGAAGTTCTACGGAAAATTCTCCTATATAATCGGCTAAAGCATCTGTACTCGGATTTCCTTTTATCTCTTCAATATTTCTGCCAGAAAATCCCCCCTGCCCCCCTTTGCTAAAGGGGGGTGAGGGGGGATTATTTTTATTATCAACAGTAATATACACTTCTTTCAGTTCATCATCCATCTCTATCAGATGAACTGGAAATGCATCGAGGAGTTCATTAGAAAGAATACAGCCTTTTATTTTGCTAAGTCCTTTTAATGAAGAAACCCATTTAACTTTATCTGAAAAGATTCCAAGTAAATTTTTCTGTTTATGTTGCATAAAAGGATTTCGCTCTACCATTAAATATGTCAATGAACTGAAGACTTCCTTGTTCTCCAAATAGTCCAGGATATCTTTGCACATATAACCTGCTCCTGCACCAAATTCAATAGCACAAAAGTCAGTCGGCTTCCCCATTGTTTCCCACATTTCATTAAGCTGTTTACCTATCATGGCTCCAAACACGGTGTGAAGGTGCTGGCTTGTATAAAAGTCGCCTGCTCTTCCTATCTCTATCTTATCCGATGCATAATAGCCAAGACCCGGCTCATAAAGTGCCATTTCCATAAAGGTCTCAAAGGTGATCGGCCCATGTTTTTCAATTTTCTCAATTATTTTTTGTTCAAGAAGATTCATAATGTGAAATTATAGCCCCAGGCAAGATCGATTGACAAGTGACATGCTTCTCTTGTTTTATTGACTCCTGCATAACAAATGTCCTCCGGAGTTCGTCATTCCCGCAAAAGCGAAAACGTACCCTCTCTGTCACTCCCGCTTGTCGGGAGTCCCTCCGCAAGAAAGATTCTCTACGAGCCATTGGCCGGACAAGCCGGAATGACAAGATTACAGCCGACATAGGACATTATTTTGGAAGTCAAAATTAAGTTTACATCCCCCTCACCCTAACCTCTCCCACAAGGGGCGAGGGAATATCCCCTCTTGAGAGGGGTGCAGGGGTGTGTTCCCCTCCCTTGAAGGGAGGGGATAGAGGGGAGGGTGAATTATTTCAATTTATTTAAGTCGTTCACTATAGATTTACAGGAATCAATAGTTTACGCTTAAGAATGATATCTTTAGTGGATATTATTTTTTAGAATCCAGAATTATTGTCACTGGCCCATCGTTAATCAGATATACCTGCATGTAGGCACCGAATTCCCCGGTTGCTACCCTTAGACCATTTTTTCTTAGTTTATCTATAAATTTTATATACATGTCTTCCGCCCTCGTTGGTCCTTCAGCACTGTCGAATGAAGGACGATTGCCTTTTTTGCAATCAGCAGATAGTGTAAATTGGGATACGACAAGAACCTCACCTTCCACGTCCTGAACGGAAAGGTTCATTTTTTCCCGAATGTCTTCGAATATCCTCAGGTTAGATACTTTTTTAACCATGTACTCGATATCTTTTTCTGTGTCACCTTTTTCAACACCGAGGAATACGAGAATGCCCTTTCCAATTTTGGCAACAGTATTTCCGTCTATACTAACATTTGCCTCTGAAACACGTTGGATTAAAGCTTTCATCTGTTATGATAGCACTTAATCTGACTTTCGCTTTCTATACTATACTATTCCCCCCCCTTGAGGGAGAAGGGTTAGGATGGGGGTGAAGATGTACTAAAAATCCCCCTCCCCTTGATCCCCTCCCACCAGGGGAGGGGAAGAAAAAAGTTAATACCACATCATTGCCTCAAAGTCAGGCGTTGGAACAGTAAGTGCTATGTGTCCCCTCCAGGGACATCTCTCTATATCCTCACTATTTTTCGTGATAGAAATGGATATGTTTATCTCATCTTTTTCTTTGGCTCTTAAATCATTAAATGGTATAGCTATTTCGAATATATCTTGAATTGCAACATCGGTGACATCTTTTATTTTTTCCCAGTCCCCATTACTTTTAATGAAAAGTTCTGCATTTAAAGACGGTTTGATTGAAACTGTAATTTTTACCAGACAAGGTTTCACTATATTAATAAAAAATTTAGTATTATCAGGGAACTCACTGAATGGAATAGAAGGATCTATCCTCAAAAATAATTTATCTTTGTTGAAGCCATAATAGAGATTGGATAAAATGCTTTCCGACCTATGCATGCTCCCGCCAGATTTTTTTATATCCATATAAGCACCCTGGTACCATTCGTAGTAGCTTGTTACAATGCCATCAATCTTAGGTTCTATGAACCCTCTTATTGTAATTGTCGGCGAGATACATCTGTCTTCTCTGAGCACCGGGATGAATAGATGATGAGGGACTTCCTTCCCTATATCTCTGTAGACCTTCATCAGATTCATTCTGAAGAGTTCATCAAAATCTTTTTGTGTTTCTGTTGTATGTTCATCGCCATACCACCAGTTCCAGTCACTTCCTTCTGCGATATATATCGCCTTCCAGGCTTCGAATAGATTTTTATCCGGATTTAATTTCTGGAATACCTCAAGATCATCCCTTGTTTCTGCAAGATAGTCCCATGATATATTGTCCTCCTCATGGCCAATCCATATACCATAATTCGCATTGATCCATGAACCTGCGTGAAGCCTCTTCAGAGGTTCACCTTTATCATATTTGTTAATATATTCTGAGACAGTAACTGTCTTTAATCTTTTTTCTTTGGAAAGCCCTTCGTATAGATATCTCAGAAAATCTTGTCCGTCATTTTTATAATATTCCCACGCATTCTCCCCATCGAGTATTATGGATAAAAGGTGAGGCTTATCCTTTGGTAGAGAGGTGTGTATTTGTATAAGCTTGTTGATAAAATCCTCTGCTGCTTTTTTTGAATCCCAGTTTGAATATACAAAACCGATGAGATCGGACAGATTATGGTCCCTGAAAATTATGGAGACATTCTCAAATTTATAAGGCCTATACAGGATACCCGGCTCGATGATGTTCCTTGACGCATCCCGGAGCTGTTTCCCCAATGAAATTGAAAGGATATCTTCGTCGGTAGCGATCCACTGAATCCCTTCTTTGCCAACTAATCTTATAACTTCTTCACTAACTGAGCCCTCTGAAGGCCACATCCCTCTGGGCCGGTATCCAAAGAGTCTTTCAAAGTAATCAATCCCCATTCTAATCTGTTTTTCCGCATCTTCAGGATGAGAAAACCTCTTTTGCGGTAGCTTTACATGAGGCATGGCAATCCTCGCAGTGTTTGTATCACAAAGCAGTGGAAGAATGGGGTGATAAAACGGGGATACAGAAAGTTCGATCTGCCCTTTTTCTGCCATCTCACTATATCTTGGGATTATCTCTTTTAAGATTGAGAATTGTCTTGAAATGAGCATATGTTTATCTTCTTCAGTATAGTCTCTGCCTTTATCGGCAAGCATTTTAAGAAAAGGGTCTTTTTCTCTGAACAGTGGGTCTATCCAGCTGAGGTTGAAAAGAAGCTGCAGGTCAAGAAAATCACTGGCACTGAAATACCTTATCGCTCTAATAAGGTCATTTTTAATGATGTGTAATCCCCTCTTCGTAAGTAATTCATAATATCTCGGAAACGGTTTTATCATATTGTCCCAGTTTGCGAGAAAGAAATTCTCGAGTATAAATAGCTTTTCTTCCATATTTAACTCAGGTGCCTCTTTAATTGTGAGTTCCAGATACTGGTCTTTTGCATTTTTTTCTGTATAGTCTGTTATCTGCTCAAGGAGGGAAGGGGTGAAATTATATGTCTGTTTTATATCCGGGAACTCCGTGAGGATTTCTACCATATCAAGGTAGTCTTTTGCGCCATGAAGCCGTACCCATGGTAGCCTGTAAAGCCCTGTTACAGGGTCTTTGTAAAACGGCTGGTGCATATGCCAGAGGATAGAGATGTAGAGCGGACTATCTGTCATACTGGAAGATATACTCGTCAGGCTTTGCTAATCCAAAGTCCTCTCTTGCATATTTCTCTGAATAAAAAGGGTCTTTTTTGAGTAAATCTATCTGTAATCCGAGTTGCTTGTTTTCTTCAGAAATTTTTTTTATCTCTGTTTCTAAATGTGTCTTTGTCTTATTAAGTTCTATATGCCTGAGGATGCCCATATTTCCAAAGGTCAAGTTTATAAAAAGATAAATAAAACTAAGGAAGACGATGGTAAAGAATACCAGCTTTCTCTTCCTAACCTCTGAGACTACCTGTTTTCTTAAAAGGTTAACCGGGCTGCCCATTATCCTAAATTATAAAATGCTTCTCTCCCTTTGTACAGGGCAGAGCCTGATAGCTCCTCTTCGATTCTGAGGAGTCTATTATATTTTGCTACACGCTCACCTCTTGCGAGAGAGCCTGTTTTTATAAAACCCGTATTATATGCGACAGCTAGATCTGCAATAATTGTGTCTTCTGTCTCTCCGGACCTGTGTGAAATTATAGCAGTATATCCTGCTTTTTTTGCAACTTCTATAGCATCAAGTGTTTCAGTCAATGTACCTATCTGATTGAGTTTTATAAGTACCGAGTTTGCAATTCCTTCTTCTATGCCTCTTTTTATTATCTTTGTGTTTGTAACAAATATATCATCACCCACAAGCTGTACCTTCTTGCCGAGCCCGTGTGTCATATCCCTCCATCCATTCCAGTCGTTTTCTGAAAGTCCATCCTCTATGGAAAGTAAAGGGTATTTAGATATCATCTCTCCGTAATATGAAATCATATCATCTGATGAGGCATTTTTGCCTTCGAAATTATACAAGCCATTTTCGTAAAATTCTGATGCTGCGACATCGAGTGCAAGATAGATGTCTTTACCCGGTGTATAACCAGATAGTTCTATAGCTTGTATTATAAGTGCGATAGCCTCCTCATGGCTTGATAGATCAGGCGCAAAACCTCCCTCGTCACCCACTGCGGTTTTAAAACCTTTCTTCTTGAGTATTCCCTTCAGGGTTTGGAAGACCTCTGCACCCGCCCTGAGGGCATTGGCGAAATTGTTTAAACCTGCCGGCACTATCATAAATTCCTGTATATCGAGATTATTATCGGCATGGGCTCCACCATTAAGTATATTCATCATCGGTACAGGAAGCTCTTTTGCATTACACCCGCCGATATATCTGTAAAGGGGCATCCCTGCCTCTATCGCGGTTGCTTTGCATATAGCTATGGAGACACCGAGTATCGCGTTTGCGCCAAGTCTGCTTTTGTTATCTGTGCCGTCAAGCTCTATTAAAAGGGTATCTATGTATACCTGGTTTTCGGAATCGAGTCCCCTCAACTGCGGGGCTATCTCTTCATGGACGTTCCTGACTGCATTCTGTACACCTTTCCCGTGAAAGCGGCTTCCTTTGTCTCTGAGTTCGAGAGCCTCTCTTTTGCCTGTAGATGCACCTGAAGGAATAGAAGCTCTTTCTCGAACACCGCTGTCCAGAAAAGTTTCGACCTCAATTGTTGGAATTCCCCTTGAATCAATAATCTCACGAGCAATTATGTCTATAATCTCTCCCATAAAGCCTCCTTTACTTTAGCATTGGGCATAGAGCAAAAGAGCCGCCATTTGGTTAAGGTTACGATGCCCGTTTCGTCTCTCGGTTATGTCGTTCAGTTCTTTCACTTTGCCGTTGCATGTAACCGATACGGGTTTCGTAACCGTTGCCTTACCCGTATTATGCCCTTAGCTCTTTGCTTACTTTTTTGAGCACATGGATTGCTTCACCATGAACATCCTCTGCTGCTTCCATTAGACCTTCTGAGAGGGTAGGGTGGGCATGGATTGTTTCTGTAAGGTCCTTTATTCTAAGGCCATTTCTTATAGCGAGGGCTGCTTCATGGATGAGGTCAGAGGAATGGGGACCTATAATGTGTACACCTAATATCCTGTCAGATGCTTCCTCTGAAACTATCTTGAAAAAACCTGTAATCTCTCCCATTACATGGGCTTTGCCTAGTGCCCTGTACTGGAAGTGACCAGTCTTAACCTTTATCCCTTTCTCTAATGCCTGATATTCCTTTAGCCCTACAGAGCCTATTTCTGGTGATGTAAATATTGCATAAGGCACTACGGCATAATCCATCTTTTCATCTCTGCCCATTATATTCTTCGCAGCGATTTTACCCTCTCTTGAAGCAACATGTGCATAAAGCAGACATCCGGTAACATCGCCGACAGCATATATGCCCTCTATATTTGTCTCCAACTTTTCGTTTACTAATATCTCTCCCTTTTGCCCTTTTTTAACCCCTATTGCTTCGAGGCCTATGCTCTCTGTGTTGAGGGTCCTGCCAACAGATACGAGTAATTTCTCTGCCACAAGCTCTTTGTCTCCCTCAAGGTATACATGAATCCTGCCATTTTGACATTTTACCTCATTTACCTTTGTCCTTAGTATAAGTTTTATTTTCTTCTTTTTCAGCTCTTTCTCAAGAATTTCAGATATTTCAGGATCTTCTGTGGAGATTGCCCTTGGCATTATTTCCAGCATTATAACCTCTGTGCCGAGTTCACTGAATATGCAAGCAAATTCGCAACCAATTGCTCCGGCTCCTATAATGATCAAACTCTTTGGGATAGACTTTATGTTTAATACGTCATCACTGGAAAGGATATGTTCTCCGTCAAAAGGGAAAAGTGGTAACTGGGCTGGTCTTGAGCCAGTAGCTATAATCATTTTGTCAGCCTCCACTATTTCTGTGGAGCCATCCTTTCTTTCTACCTCTATCTTCTCAGGACTGAGAATCATGCCTTTGCCTTCAATAAGGTGTACTCCCCAGCTTTTGAATAAGGAGCGAATACCTTTGACCTGCGTTGAAATAACCTTATTTTTCCTTCTCATGATTTTAGAGAGATTGGGTATGACCTGTCCCTGGATATCTATCCCATATTCTTCGTGGTTTCTTACCTTATGTAGCAATTCGGTTGTTGCGACTAATACCTTTGTAGGAATGCAGCCCTTGTTAAGACAGGTACCACCAACTTCTGTATCCTCAATTATAGTAACCTGTGCACCTAATTGAGCAGCCTTAATCGCGGCAACGTATCCTCCGGGACCTGAACCGAGTACGGCTACTTTCATTTTGCTTCTTCTTCGATATATTTTCCGTATTCAGAGACATCCATTAAATCATCAAGCTCCGATATATCATCAATTTCTACGATAGCTATCCATCCCTTGCCGTAAGGGTCTTCATTTATTATCTCTGGAGATTCTGAAAGTTCCTCGTTTACCCCTATAACTCTTCCACTTATAGGGGAAATTATGGATGAAGTTGCTTTTGTTGATTCTATCTCACCGATTTCGGTATTTGTTTCAAAATCTAGGTCTACCTCTGGCAGGTCGATATAAACGATATCACCGAGTGCATTCTGTGCATAATCGGTGATGCCAATTGTTGCTTTTTTGCCTGATACTTTAACCCATGTGTGTTCTTTATGGTATTTGAGATCATCCGGATTCATTGTCTCCTCCTTAAAAATTTCATCAACTCTGATTTCTTATCATAGGTTTTTCTTCTTTGTCAAGAAAGTAATATAATCTGTAGCCTGATTAAGACATAGCGTTTTTACCCCTTTATCTTTCAATACATTTACCTTTATAATTTTACCTTAGTTTATCAAAAAATAGAGTAAAAAGCTCGCACTTAAAAATCTTTTGTTGTTTGTGTTTCCCCCTTTCTAAAGTAAATTGGGGTGAAGGATTTGAAATTTTTTAGCAAGTAACATTTTCTGTCAACCCTGAAGATAGGATGGTTCAACATATGCAGTTCATTTTTTACGGATAAGTCGCAAATGATTATCGGTAACGCTTTCAAATGTCTGCTTGACAGAGTTTTATGGTAATTTTTATAATTTAATACTTTAGTAGTGTTCTTTTATAGAAGATGAAAGTATTAATATCGGAGATACCCGAAAAGGGACTTGATTTAGAATTACGGGAAACAATCGAAAATGATATCATTCTTTCTCCTGTCGTGGCACGGTTAAGGATAGAGAAAGTTGGAAATGAGGTTGTTGTAAAAGGTAATCTGCGGGCCGATATAAAACTTCAATGCAGTAGATGTCTGAAAGAATTTTGTAGTGAGCTGTCCGTTCCATTTGATGTTGTATATCATTCTGTTGAAGAACTTAAAGGAGAGGATAAACATGAAGTTAGGGTTGAAGAACTTAATACGGATTTTTATTCTGGAGAAGAAATGGATCTGCTTGCCCTCATGGAAGAGCAGCTAGCGCTTAATCTTCCGATGAAACCCTTATGTGCAGAGTTATGTAAAGGCATATGCCCAAAGTGTGGTACAGACCTTAATGTAAACGAATGCAGTTGTAACATAAAAGAAATAGATTCAAGATTCGATGTATTAAAGAAATTGTTAAAGTAAAAAACTGCCGATTGTCACCCTGAATTTATTTCGGGTATCATTGGCAAGAGATGCTGAAACAAGCCTGCCCTGAAGAGATGCTGAAATAAATTCAGCATGACACTTTCAGGGTTCAGCATGACAGTGAAAAGGTACTTTATAGTGAAAGGAGAAAAGAATGGCAAACCCTACACATAGACATACAAGGTCGAGGAGAGACAAAAGAAGAGCAAAT
>JBGOWS010000254.1:0-3516 GCA_041478735.1 Thermodesulfovibrionia bacterium
ACTTCATTATTTATAAGAATCTTAAATTCATAGTTACCAAAATGTTCAAATCGCAGATTATTTAATTGAAAAATATGATTTATCCTGACCTGCTCACCAGGTGGCGGCTGACTAAATTTCAAGTCGCCTTCCATAGATAAAAGTTTTGCTCCGTCAGCATCTATTAACTCAATCCCGAGTTTATGGCTCTTGTCAGCATCCCACCTGTCAGCCTCGAGTGTTATTACAAGCTGCATCTGGGGATGTGTAGCCGGCAGACTCTGTGCACTGATGCGATCAAAAATACCTAATATGTTCAGCTTGCCTTCTCGCGAAACATTTGCACAGTCAGCCAGTAAAGCCAGAGAAATCTCAATCATAAGTTTTCCTCCCGCCTAAAAATTATAACAGATTCCAATTTAAATTTATGCTGTTACTAATGAGTTTATGGTAATACCACATATTGAACTGTTTCTGTCATGCTGCCTTGTCCAACATCCTTCTTTAAGAAAGATTCCCGACAAGCGGGAATGACATTGAATGTGGTATTACTTATGGTCTTCTTAGTATATAATTTTTGAGGGGTTATATTAATGCCGATATTTGTCGTTCATGAGCACCATGCAAGGAGGTTGCATTTTGACCTCAGGCTTGAGATAGACGGGGTTCTGAAATCATGGGCTGTGCCAAAAGGTCCGTCCATGAATCCAAAAGAAAAAAGGCTTGCAATTATGGTTGAAGATCATCCTCTCGAGTATGCACCTTTTGAGGGGACCATACCCGATGGGATGTATGGTGCCGGCTCAGTCGCGATATGGGATAAAGGGACATTTAAAATCGAAGAAGGAAGCCTTCAAAAAGCGAAACTCGGTATTATATTTTATGGGGAAAAACTCAAAGGCGCATTTGTACTCGCAAGGATGTCGGGCAAAGATAAGGAATGGTTGCTAATTAAAAAGACAGATAAATATGCGGATTTCAACTTTGTATTAAAACCGGTACTCTCAGGATAGATATGGATACCTTGACAAATAATTCTCTTACTCCCTATACTTTTTACATTATGGATCAGCGCACACAAGAACTCCATGATCTCGGCTCGCAACTTTTCGAGGATGGCAAATACTCGGGAAAAAGCGCTCGAACTCAATCCAGGCCTAAAAGAAGCGGAAGCTTATCTGCGGCTTCTGAAAAAAGAGGAAAAGTAGTCTATTGTGTCCCTCCTTAAAGTAAGGGACCTTGACATCTCTTTCAGGTCAACCAACAATCCTACGAAGGTTGTCTCATGTCTTAACTTTGAGATTAAGGAGGCCGATGTCTTTGGCCTCGTTGGTGAAAGTGGATGTGGGAAAAGCCTTACAGCCCTTTCCATTATGGGAATCCTTCCGCGGGATGCATTTGCAGAAGGCGAGATAATCTTTAAAGGCAATAATCTTTTAAAGCTTGATAGCAGATCCATGAGAAGGCTAAGGGGCAAAGAACTATCGATGGTATTCCAGGAGCCTATGACATCGCTGAACCCTGTGCTGACAGTGGGTTATCAGGTGGCAGAGGTCCTTGTTGCTCACATGGGTCTCTCAAAGAAAGAGGCGATGAGTAAGACTGTAGAACTCTTGAGGGCTGTCAAAATACCTTCCCCTGAAATAAGGATAAAGGAATATCCGCACCAGATGTCAGGAGGAATGAGGCAAAGGGTAATGATTGCTATGGCAATAGCATGCAATCCGTCCTTGCTGATCGCAGATGAACCTACAACAGCCCTTGATGTAACGATACAGGCACAAATACTTGACCTCCTCAGAAGTCTCAGGCAACAAAGAAATATGGCTATTTTACTGATAACTCATGACATCGGTGTTGTCGCTGAAAATGCAAAGATGGCTGCTGTTATGTATACAGGAAGGATTATGGAGGTCTCTCAGGTTTCGAATATTCTGGGAAACCCGAAGCACCCTTATACCATGGGACTTTTGGAGTCCATGCCTAAAACAAAGGGAATTCCTTTAAAACCTATTGCAGGCTCTGTCCCAAGGCCGGATAAACTTCCACCTGGCTGCAAGTTTTCAGATAGGTGTCCATATGTGATTCCTGACTGCTTAAAAGAGGAGCCTGCCTTAAGAGAGATTGTCTCGGGTCAATTTGCAAGGTGTATAAGATCAGAGGGGATTGAATGGGTATCATCGATGTAGTGGAACTCAGGAAATACTTTCCGGTCAAAAGGGAGGTGTTTGCCAGGCAAGAGTGGCTTAAGGCTGTTGACGGAGTGGACTTCTCCGTGGAGGAGGGCACGGTTTTTTCGTTGGTCGGGGAAAGCGGCTCCGGGAAATCAACTGTGGCAAGACTTATTCTCAGGTTGATCCCACCCACATCAGGGAATATTTTTTTTCGGGGTAAGGACATTTTAGAACTCAGAGGAAAATCCCTGCTGGAATTCAGGAAATCAGTGCAGATAATATTCCAGGATCCCTTTGCATCATTAAATCCGAGAATGACTGTCTTTGATACCGTGTCGGAACCCCTTAAAATACATAAGATTGTTAAGAGGTCTGAGCTTAAGGATGCGGTCGTCAACCTGTTAGAGAGTGTAGGGCTTCATGCTGATGTTTTAAACCGCTACCCGCACGAATTCAGTGGAGGCCAGAGGCAGAGGATATGCATTGCGAGGGCACTCGCGGTCTCCCCTGGGGTAATAGTAGCTGATGAACCATTATCTGCACTCGATGTGTCCATACAGGCACAGATACTGAACATCCTTCAGGAACTTAAGAGGAAATCAAATATCTCATTTTTTTTCATCAGTCATGACCTGAGAGTAGTCCGATATTTTAGCGACGAAGTGGCTGTGATGTATCTCGGGAAGATAGTGGAGTATTCAAAAGCAGATGAACTCTTCGGTAACCCGCTTCACCCATACACTATAGAATTGCTCGCTTCTGCACCCAAAATAAAGCCTGACGGGAAGAAAAGAGAAATTCTCAAAGGTGATGTTCCAAGTCCGATAGATATTCCACCCGGCTGCCCTTTTCACCCCAGATGCCTGAAAAGATTCGAACCATGCGATAGGGTTATCCCTGTACTAAAAAAGACAAAAGACAGACTTGTGTCATGCCATCTGTTTTCCAACTAATTAGACGATAATGTGGTCTTCGAAATTCTATTTGACTTCCTTCATTTCTTATTGTATTTTCAAACTGATATGAAAGACCGTTTGATAGAACTCATTATTGAAAAGGCATTTAAATACAGCGAAGAGCCTGTTTTTAAGCTCGTATCAGGCAGGATGAGTAACTACTATTTCAACTGTAAGGCAGTTACTCTCTATCCTGAAGGGATGTACCTTATAGGGAATCTTATCTTTGATTTAATAAAAGATATGGATATAAAGGGAATCGGCGGGCTTACACTCGGTGCTGACCCTATAGCTTTTGCAGTGGCATATACATCTTACCTTAAAGAAAAGCCTATAGAAGCCTTTGTCGTCCGCAAAACCCCAAAATCCCATGGCATCCGCGGACAATGGATAGAGGGAAATGTAAA
>JBGOWS010000314.1:0-2552 GCA_041478735.1 Thermodesulfovibrionia bacterium
AATAACACAGGAGGGAACCATCTTTTTGCTCATCCTCGGCTGTTCATAACTACCTTTGTCTCAATCGGTAATTGCAAACAAGAATGCAGCTAAAACAACATTTCAGATACGATCCTGAACCCAAAAAATGCATTTGCTGACAGGCATATATGCAGAAAAACGTTTACCAATCGCAATTTGGCTTTAAATGCGATATATTTGTTATGCATAAAAACGAACAGGTCTATTCGGTAAACAAATGTCCTACAAAGGTGGCGAGAGTAAAGCTTTTTCTGCACACATGCCCGCCTTCTTTTTTCCATAATTGCATTTTTTGGGTGAAAGATTCATTCTGATTTATATGTGATATAATTCCTGAAGGTCTTTCATATGGATACTATCGAAAAACTGAAAGTGCTGTCCGAGGATTCGCAGTACGATCTGGCCTGTGCATGCGGTACCGGCAAGGATGAACATCGCAGGAGGGGGCCTGACGGCAAGTGGCTTTATCCTGTTACTCTCCCGCAGGGCGGCTATACCGTCCTCATGAAGACCCTCCTCTCCAATGCCTGTGCAAACGACTGCAAGTACTGTCCACTCCGCTCTGAAACAGATGTGCAACGTTGTACACTCCAGACTGAAGAGGTTGCACGCGTTTTCATGGAATATCAGAGAAAGAAAAAGGTCTTCGGCCTGTTCCTGAGTTCTGCTGTCATCAATAATGCGGACTATACCATGGATAAGATCAATACCGTTGCCCGCCTTCTCAGATACAAACATAATTTCAGGGGATACATACACCTGAAGATCATTCCTGGAGCATCTGATGCGGCGATCGAAGATGCCCTTTCGCTTGCGACTGCTGCATCACTCAATATCGAGACACCGGGCAAGAAACACTTTACTTCGCTTTCGAGTAGAAAGGATTATGATAAGGACATAATCCGACCACTGAAGTTAATGGGAAGGCTCACAGAGAAGGGCATGAGGTTTTCGAGGGTCAAATGCACCACACAGTTCATTGTCGGCGCATCCGATGAGACGGACTCTGAGATCATACAGTATATGTTCGGTCTCTATAACCGTCTGAATTTCAAGCGCGTCTATTTCTCGGCCTATCAAAAAGGTCTCGGGCATCCTGACATCCCCGGTGAAAGACAATTCCTCACAAATCCTGGAGAGCCTTTTATGCGTGAGCACCGTTTATACCAAGTCGATTTTCTTATCCGCAGATACGGTTTTAACAATGACGATATCTTAATCGACAAAACCGGGAATCTGAGATTGGACAAGGACCCTAAAGAAGTCTGGGCTGATTGCCATCCGGAATATTACCCTGTCAGGATCAATACATCAGACAGAGAAGTATTATTGAGAGTTCCCGGCCTTGGACCAGAGACAGTCAGAAGGATACTCAAGGCGCGGCGTGAGAGATGGATTAACCGTCTTGAAGACCTCGGCATAAAAGGGAAAAGACTCGAAAAGATAAAGAGCTATGTAATTTTTGAGTAAGGACATACCGCAACTTCAGATTGAAGCTTAACCGTTGACTGTAATCACCGAGATTGAGATGTGATATAATTCTGCATATTACAAGTGATAATAGTCATCTATAGTATGTTCGAAACATGATTTTAGGAATTAATATTCAAAAAAACTTAGAACTGAGAGAGGGATATATGGAAGAAATCAAGCGAATTGCAATAGTAGCACATGATAATCGCAAAAAGGATTTAATTGAGTGGGTTGAATGGAATTATAAAGTGTTAATAGGACATAAATTAATATGTACGGGAACTACAGGGAAATTAGTTGAAGAAGCTATTAAAGCCAAGCTGAAAAATGAAGATGCAATGCGATATGAAATAACTAAATTAAAATCAGGTCCGCTAGGCGGAGATCAACAATTAGGTGCAATGATCGCAGAGGGGGAAATTGATTTATTAATATTCCTTTGGGATCCAATGGAACCACAACCGCATGATGTTGATGTAAAGGCCTTATTGAGAATTGCGGTTTTGTACAATATTCCAACTGCATGTAATCGTTCAACAGCTGATTTTATGATTTCATCGACTTTATTAAACACAAAGTACGAACCAATACTGAAGGATTATTCCAGTTATATAAGACGAATACTAAAATATGATTAATACTATGACCTTATTCTTTAGATTCCTTTTAAAAATTAACTCCTTCCTCTTAGAATTTCAGCCGAACTAAAAATGCTTATTGCGAAGGCTACTTCCTGTAACTATGATTTATGAATCTAGTCTGTTAATACCACATTTCATCTGGAAATAAACAAGATAGAGTTATTTTGGTTCTTTCTCATTTCGAGTAGGTAATTTCCCCTCCCTTGCCCGCCCCGCTTCGCGGAGCGAGGCCGGGGATGGGAGGGGTTAGGGGAGGGTGAGATAAACAATTTTCCTTATTACTTCTAATACCCCTTCGATATTTGTTAGAACTTCATTATTCCAGAATCTTAAAACTTTATATCCCTGCTCGTTAAGCCATTTGTCTCTCTCGGTATCCCTGTCTATTGAATGCTGGCCGCCATCGACTGCCCCCTC
>JBGOWS010000117.1:0-6810 GCA_041478735.1 Thermodesulfovibrionia bacterium
AACTCTTCAAAAAGCTTACCGATGAATGGGTTGAGCTGTCTCTCGTTGTCGCTCGCTTGCGTAAACAAAATAGCGTATAATCTCTATGAGAACTTTGCACTGGCAAGTACTAGACCTGAAGAAAAAATCAAGTAAACTCTTTTTGGGGTATTCTTATTTTGAGCTTTTAAGTCCATATTTAATTTAGTATGCCCCTTCTCTTTTCAGAACTACTTTCAGGGTTATTAATAGGATAACAATATCCAGCCATAGATTCCAGTTCCTTACGTACCATGAATCGAGGGCGATCCTGTAATCATAGCTGGTATTGCTTCTTCCAGAGACCTGCCACAATCCAGTAATACCAGTAGAAAACAAGAGATCCTGAATCAAGTTCAGGATGACAAAAAGTGTAAAGATCTGTAAGGGACAGCATACTATCTTGTTTTTTTATCCTTCAAAAAAAATTTTTCACCTCGTTAATAAATGCCTCTGCTTTTTCTATAGCATCTGACGAGTCATCAAAACTAAAAGTGGCTTCAGGGTAATAATCTGCCTCTTCTCTAAGTTTCATAAGCCTTCCTATAATCTTTCCCATGTCAACCCTTATCTCTTTTGTCTTTACATAGTAAAGGCTAAACATTCTTTCGATACCTTCATGACTTTGAGGAACTATACCTTTAAGTAAAAGGACTGCCTTTGCAGCGTGGTAGACAGTATAATAGGCAGAAGCTATGCTTTTATAATAAAAACCATTTTCATGCAAAACCCTTGCTGCCTTAAGCTCATCCACTGCCCTCTGAAACTCATCCCGGGCAAGAAGCCCGCCTTCTTCCCTTCCTATTCTCTCGACCATATAATAACTCCTTCTTTTTTAACCCTCATGAGAAATGTGTTTATCTTATTTTTAAAATCAGATTCAGAAATAAAGATAGCTGAAACTACAATATCATTTGATAATTCATGGTCGTATATAATGTCGTTCATCTCGGACTTTGCTGCTCTCGATACTTCACTTTCCGAGATAAAAAGCAAGTCTATATCGGAATCCTCAAGAAAATCTCCCCTTGCCTTGGAGCCGTAAAGTATTATTTTCTTTATATAGGGGTATTTTTTAGTAAGTTCATCAATAATACCCTTAATACCGCGTTGTTCATTGTAATTAAGGGGTAGTTCCTGTGTTATATTTTTAATGACTCTTGAAAGTTCCATATTGATAATTCCTGTATCAATTTACATTTTTCGGGTCTTCGTGTAATTGAGTGGGTAATTCCAATAACAAACTATGTCATTCCCCGACTCGATCGGGGAATCCAGAGATTTATTTGTTATATGAATTCGCCTGCTCACAAACATGTTTATAGAGAACTCCTTCCCATAAAGACCTGGATTCTCCGGTCAAGCCGGAGAATGACGGAGAGGAGAGTAATCATGACAGATTTTTACCCTTATACAACTCGCTTTTTCCCTTGTTCCAAGCCATATTGCGATCTCCTATCTATTGCTTTTTACCCACTCGATTCCACGATGAGCCCATCTTTCTATCTCTATACCTACCAGGCGCCTTCTTTTTTTAAGACAACCCTTACAGTTTTAAATAGAATAACAATATCCAGCCAGAGATTCCAGTTTCTCACATACCATGAATCGAGGGCGATCCTGTAATCGTAGCTGATATTGCTTCTTCCAGAGACCTGCCAGAGGCCTGTGATGCCAGGTTGGACACCGAAAACTAATTCCATAGAATTCTCAAGAAAATCCAATTCTCTTGGTAGATAGGGTCTTGGTCCAACGAGGCTCATTTCACCCCTCAGGACATTTATTAATTGAGGCAGTTCGTCAAGGGATGTTTTCCTGAGGAACTTTCCGATCCTTGTGATTCTCGGGTCGTCTTTTATTTTCCAGGTTTGTTCCCATTCTTTTTTTGTCCCGGGATTGCTTTCTAAAAGTTCAGTTAACCTGTCCTCAGCATCAGCATACATGGTCCTGAATTTAAAACATCTGAATCTCTTGCCCTTTTTCCCAACCCTTTCCTGGGAGAATATCGCAGGTCCTTTCGAGTCTAACTTTATAAGAATAGATATAATAACCACGGGAATAAAAAGAAAAGGTATCAATAAAACACTAACAAATAAATCAAAACATTTTTTCATGAAGATATTTAATGGCCTTGAAAGATTATTTTTCACCTCTAAGGCAAATGCCTGCTCATGGAAAAAATGTTGAAGATTTGTCCCTAAAACTGCTATGCCGAACATATCCGGTACAAAGAGTAATCGTTCGACTTTATGTTGAAGGTTATTTATAAGTCCCTGTAGTTTTTCCTTGCCTGCGCCTGGCATTGCTATAAAAATATCTGTTATATTGCCTCCTTTTAAATAGGTAATCGCTCTATCTACACCTTTATGGACTTTTATACCATCTATAGCTTTACCAGCCTTTTCAGGATCATCGTCCAGAAAACCAATGACCTCATATCCATAATTAGGTTCTTTCCTGAGCGCACTTGCTATAAGCCTCCCAGTTACCCCAGCGCCGAGGATAAGGACCCTTCTTTTTAAAAATCCGAGTCTTCTGAGAAATTTTTTTAAGGCCATCCTTATTAGCGGAAGAAATAAAATTGAGAATAGGCCCATAAGAATAATAATAGTCCTGGATATTTCACCGCTTAATTTCCCTATGGAGACTATGGTGAATATGCCGGCTGTTGAAAAAATTGATACATTCCATAATGCTTTTATCTCATCCCAGAAAGAGAATCTCTTTGTATAAAGCCCTTCATAGTAAAAAAAGAATATCCATATAAGAAATATCCACCATATATTTTTAAGACTCTTGAAGAGCAGTTCTTCTGGTGGAAAGCCAGTGTAGATGTGTGGCAGTATATCAGTCCTTATAATGACTGATAGCTGGAATATTGCTAAAAGAGAGAATATATCTATGGCAAAGGTTATTAAGATCTCCGCTACAGTTTTTAATCTATTAAATGTCTTCTTTATTGCCATTCGTTCTTCTCTAATCGGTCATATTGCTATGAATATCCCTATTTTACGAAAAAGATAGGGGAAAAAACATGTCAGGGTAATCAGAAGATTGAGGTATAATACATTTGTGTATTAGTTTAAGATTAGATTCAAAATAAAAAGAGGAGAATCTATATGCACATAGGAATCATAGGAACAGGTTATGTGGGGCTTGTTACAGGCGCTTGCTTTGCTGAATTTGGTCTGTTTGTAACATGCGTTGATAAGGATGAAAAAAAGATAAAATCGCTGAAAAAAGGGCTTATCCCATTTTACGAGCCCGGGCTCGACGAGCTTGTTAAGAGGAACATTAAACAGGGCAGGCTCAAATTTACAACTAAGGTAGCAAAGGCTGTTGAATCCCTCGTAATATTTATAGCGGTAGGTACCCCCCGGAGAGGAGATGGCTCAGCTGACATGAAATATGTGGAAGAGGTTGCAAGAGAAATTGCCAGGCATTTGGATGGCTATAAGGTAATTGTTACAAAGAGCACAGTGCCTGTGGGCACAGGTGAAAAGTTAAGAGAGATAATTTCGAAGAATCTGAAAGAACAGATTGACTTTGATATTGTTTCAAACCCGGAGTTTTTAAGGGAAGGCTCTGCTATAGAGGATTTCATGAGACCTAACAGGGTCGTGATAGGTACAAAAAGTCCCCAGGCGGTTGCAATACTGAAGGACCTTTATAAGCCGCTCTATCTTATAGAGACACCGTTTGTTATAACTAATATTGAAACAGCAGAGCTTGTAAAATATGCGTCTAACTCTTTTCTTGCAACAAAGATTTCTTTTATCAATGAGATGGCAGTGCTTTGCGAAAATGTGGGAGCAGATGTTCATATGGTTGCAAAGGGTATGGGGCTTGACCAGAGGATCGGCTCGAAATTTTTCCATCCGGGACCGGGATATGGGGGCTCCTGTCTTCCCAAGGATACCAGGGCACTCTTAAAGATGGCAGAGGAGCATGATGTCGAGCTTTGCATTGTTGATTCTGCGGTCAGGGTCAATGAGAGGCAAAAGGAATATATGGTTAAAAAGATTAAGGATGCAATGGGTATGCTTGAAGGCAAAACAATTGCAATCCTCGGACTTTCATTCAAACCGAATACAGACGATATCCGGGAGGCCCCTTCTCTTTATATAATTAATAGCCTTTTGAAAGAGAGGGCAAATATAAGGGCCTACGACCCGGTTGTTAAAGGCAGAGAGCTTATAGCTAAGGGCAAAGAGTTAACATCCAAGGACTCTACGCTCCCTGCTCCGAGCTCTAAGCTAATAACATACTGTAAAGATCCTTATGATACGGCTAAGGGGGCTGATGCAATTGTTATAGTGACCGAATGGAACGAGTTCAGGAACCTTGAACTTGATAGACTCAGGAAACTTCTTAAAGGTCCATATTTCTTTGATTTGAGGAATATATATGAACCACAGAGGCTTAAGGAAAAAGGGTTCAAGTATTTTTGTGTGGGCAGGGTGTAGAACAAAGGAATATCCTCCCCTTTGCAAGGGGAGGTTGGTGGGGTATCAGCAAGGTGATTTTTAAACACCTCCCTTACCCCTCCTTGGTAAGGATGGGAATTATAAACAATTTCTCATGCTTTCATAATCAATTAATCCAGAAAATGTTAAAATAATATGTGAAAATAGTCTGCCAGAACAGAAAAGCATACCATGATTACTTTATTGAGGAGACCTTAGAGGCAGGGATTTCCCTGTTAGGGACAGAGGTAAAATCCCTCAGAGAAGGGAAGGCTAACCTGATAGATAGTTATGTTGTTATAAAAGGGAAAGAGGCTTTTCTGCTTAACTGCCATATTAGCCCCTATAGTCATGGAAACATTTTGAACCATGAACCGCTCAGGACAAGAAAACTTCTCCTCCGTAGAAAAGAGATAGAGGGATTAATGGGGAAATCCCTCCAGAAAGGTTATACACTGATACCGCTGAAGATATATTTTAAAGATTCATACGCAAAAGTAGAGATAGGAGTTGCAAAAGGGAAAAGGCTCTATGAAAAGAGGGAAAAGATAAAGGAACGGGAAGCAAAGAAGGCTATTGAAAGGGTAATGAAGAGCCGATAGATGTGTTATAATAGGTTTATAACCTTTTCGGGGGCGAAAGGGCTCGACGGAGGTTATGAGGTTCAGGTTGCATGTCGTGGATCCGTCACCACGTAAAAAAGCGGAAACAAACACAAACGCCAATAACGAACTGGCACTCGCTGCTTAATTAAATAAGCGGCACGCTGCCCTGAAATTGTCTGTGTTTCAGGGGTCAGCGTCATAAAGCAGGCTGGCTCCGGGGATTTTCCCCTGGCTCCGGGGCAAGATAAAGGGGGATGGGATTTCAGGACGCCAGCCTTCCGGCAGCCTGGGATCCGAGAATTAAATAGGCAGGATAAACATGTAGAAGCCTGGAAGCAGTGCTTTCGGACGCGGGTTCAATTCCCGCCGCCTCCACCAAAATTATTTGTTAATCGAATAATACAGACATTGATTTAATTTTGTGGTTCTTCAGACTTTTCTGTGGACACATACTAATTTGATCCTGTGTATAGCGCAATGACACTCTTAAAAGAATCGCTCAATTTAGGGATAATGTAGAGAAAGGCTGTTTAGTTGAAAAAAATATTTTTCATATTTCTATCAATATCTTTACTTATGGCAGTTTCCCTTTCTGCACAGAAAAAGACAGAGGTCTTGCTAAAGTTCAGTAAGCAGGAAGGCACTATGCGGGTTGTGTTTGAGGGCGAGAGAACATTTATTAATAAAACAAAAATCACTACTTCGCCCTCCCAGATAAAGATAGAGTTCCCCGGGCCATTTACTATGACTGCCCCTGAGGAATTACCCTTCGAGATAGTGGTAAAGGACAAATTGTTAGTGATAAATCTTAAAGAAAAAGGCGAGATAAAATTCTTCAGCCTTTCCTCTCCTGCAAGGCTTGTATTTGATGTCCAGAAAAAGGAGACGCAGACTGAGATGCAGTCAGCACCAATCAGTTCCAAGGTTTTTGTTATCGATGCAGGGCATGGAGGCTATGATTTTGGTATAACCTCTGGAGATGTGAGTGAGAAAGATGTAAGCCTGGGTCTGGCAAAAGATTTAGGCAAAGTCCTTTTAAAGAAAGGCAAAAAGGTTTTCCTTATACGTAAGGTTGACCAGTATATCTCGCTTAATGATAGAATTAATTTTGTTAACCAGAAAAGCCCGGATGTATTTATAAGTTTTCATTCTTCAATGGCCGAGAATTTTATCCTTTATAGTCCTAAGTTTGAAGAGCAAGGCTCAGATGAAATAATCGACTTATACAGCCTTTCTGCAAGGCAGAAAAAATATACCAAAAAAAGTAAGATTCTTTCAGATGGTATCGAAGGTATGATAAAAGAAGAATTCAAGGCTAATGTTATTCGCAGAGAAATGCCTCTTCCTATACTCAATTCTGTTGGTGCACCTTCTGTTTTAATCGAACTCCCTTTACCAAGGTTTCTGGTTTATGACCAACAGATGAGAACAAGACTGATCAATTCAATTATTAATGGTGTTGCATTATATGGGCAATAAAATTGCAAAATACAGATTACAAATTTATTGAGTCAATTGAGTTTTTTGAGTTCATTGTGTTTATTGGGTTAACTCAAGAAACCCGAGAAACTACGTAAACTCAAGAAACCAAGGAAAGTTCGTTATGAACATCAAAAAGGTATCCGGGATAATATTACTGGTTATACTCTTTCTGGCTGGTGTTGCAGGCGGATATCTTTATTTTATGAAGGTATTTTCTAAAGGGAAACCCGAGGGGAAGA
>JBGOWS010000057.1:0-11033 GCA_041478735.1 Thermodesulfovibrionia bacterium
ATAACATTGCTAAAATCAGTGTTAAAATTAAAAACCGTTAAATATGAGTAATTTAGAGAATCTGCCAACATAAATAACTCATTGATCTATAATGAATATTAATTCAGAATTAACTGTGTCCAAAGAGCGGAATGTAGGTTCTATTACTTCGAAGCAAGGTATTACAATCCGGAGTTTAAGCATTTTACACAGGCGGATGACGTTGATCCCGATCTTTACGATCCACAGGATTTGAATCGGTATGCTTATGTCCTCAATAATCCCTTGAGAAAAGTTGATCCATCAGGAAGGCTGCCAATTGCTGTTGATGAGTTAAATTCAGACGATTCAAGCTCTAATGTGGAATCAGGTTCTATGAAAGTTAAAAATATGCTTGGAACTCCAATAATGGATGAAGAGATAGATGCGAGATATGAAAGACAATATTATGAGGCATATGGAAGAAAACCCACAAAGGTAGAGATATGGGCAAATAGAAAAATTGAGAGAGCCGTGGACAAGACATATGGAACGATAACACGGCCTTATTACTATCAGGGAGTTGAGGAGAGATCACTAAGAGAAGAACAAGCCCTGAGAAAAGCTTCAAAATTAACAACTGTTGCAACAGTTGAGACCATTGGTGCAATAGGATCAGTTACCCCCCATAGTGGAGCCGGTATTTCAAAAGCTACAGAAATATTGGAGGAAACAGGGCACCTTCAGGAGACGAAGCCTAAAGCACAAACAGTACACAAGGTTATAGAGTTTTTCGATAAAGTAAAAGACATATTTTTAAACCTAATGAAGAACTAAATAATAAGAAAATATGGACCTTTAAGGAAAATGATAATGAGGATTCTCAAGCAGAAATGAAAAGTGTTTTCAATATAGTGTTTTTGGTGAGCATGATTCTGATGTCACGTGCGGTATATGCCAGCACTTCACTAACCTACGAATATGATGCCAATGGGAATCTGATTCAAGGCGACGGGAAGTATTACGAATACAATGACGCAAATAAGCTGGTCAAGGTCAGGCATGGCGACCAAACTGGACCGGTGATTGCGCAGTATTTTTATGACTATACGGGACAGAGGATAAAGAAGATTGAGAATGGCGTCACGACATATTACATCGGCAAGCATTATAAAGAGGTCAGGGACGGAACAGATATAAAAAAGACGGAATATTATTTTGCAAACGGCGATCGGGTGGCTAAGAAGGATTCCTCTGGAAATGTCTACTATTATCATTCAGACCACCTTGGCGGGACAAACGTCCTTACCGATTCAGGTGGAAATCTTGCTGAGAGAATCAGATATTATCCATTTGGTGAAATTAGAGAGGGCGGGAATGAGAAGTATCAGTTTACGGGCAAAGAAAAGGACAAGCTGACGGAGTTCTATTATTTTGAAGCTCGATATTACGATTCTGACTTTGAGCATTTTACACAGGCTGATACGGTGGCACCCAATTTGTATGATCCGCAGGATTTAAATCGGTATGCGTATGTGAGAAATAATCCATTAAGTAATATAGACCCTTCAGGACATTCGTTTATTGATAAATGGTATCAATTTAAGACTGGCTTGAGCAAAGCATGGAATGAAACAAAACCCAAACTAAAAGATGTTTGGAATGTAGCGAAAGCTGGGGGCAATACTTTCTGGAATAATGCAAAGACTGGTGTGTATAACGCAGCAGAACCAAATTCAGGTTATCGACAAGCTTTGGGAATGGTTGATATTGTGCCGAGCCCAGGACCATTAACTGGCACAGGCATTGCGATAGCTCCTACAATTGGACAAGCAGCACATGTTGGCCTCTTAAAGGTTGGTGTGACAGTTTCTGCATCAACAGTAACAGCTGGGATTGTTGTTTTTGCTACTGCTTCAAATGCAACATTTAAACTAAATGATATCCATAAAGCTCAAAATTCGGTTGTGCCTGGACTCACTATTTTGGGAACTGATAATAAATCTGGAGTCGATAAATATTTTGAAGAAGTTACAAATAACACATTTAATACCGGATATGGATCCGGATTTTCAGTTCAACGATATCCAAGTCTGATCTATGATAGACAGAAATTTTGACAGGGAAATGACGGAGACAGCGCGGCGGGAGAGGGAAATAGTTGCGCTGTCTGGAATCCTTGATTAGAGATGATTTTTAGAACTGAAAATGGAAGGGCAGAGAATATTAACAGAAGTATTTTCAGAAAGAGGGAGAGGAACACACCCCTACACTCTGCCAAACAAAAGGCAGACAAGCCCTCACAAGAGGGGAATGGGAAAGATTACAGAAAGGCAGAAGGGGGTAGAAGAGTTTGAACAGCAATTCTATCCTAATAATTTTACAAGGTGGGAATAAGGATGGTATTTGAAATGTTCATCAAAGGCGAAGACGGCTTCGATTCCAAGATGATTTATCAAAGCAAAGCTGGTGCAGTCTGTATAGCTCAATCTTCTATCATCGAACTTTTTGAAGAGAGCTTTTGCAGATTCCTCGATGTCTTCAGTAATCCGAAGAATGTTAATCTGGCTTTTATCCATTTGTTCCATAAATTTGATGGCCGTAGCATGGCTGCTTCTGGTTTTAAGCAGGGTATATGTTTCATCCAGAACATAATCAGAAGTATAGATAACAGCTTTATCTTTTTGTATCTGTTTGTAAACGGATTTTGCAGTCAAATTATGCTGGTCTTTAGGAATGGTGAGGGCACAAAAGGCTCCCGTATCAACAAATACCTTCAATCAGATGCCTCGCCGTACAGGTATTTATCATGATGGACAGAAAGGTCAGTATCAAGACAATCTTTTGCAATGTCAATAATTCCTTCAAGAGTGCTCCTTCTCTTGACCGTAGTTTTAACTTTGTCAGCAAGGATTATTCTCAGTTTTTTATGTTCAGGCACATCAACTTTCTCCAATGGTTTAAATACACCGTTTTCAAAAACTGCATCAATTACTTTAGGCATAAAAATTTAACCTCCTCTTCGAGAGATAATAGTTTTACTCCGGAGCGAAGCTGTTGTTTTGCACGCTTGACAGACTGCATAAATTCTTTACGTGACATGATTTTCAGCGTTTCGCTGATTCTCTTCCAGTCATCAATGCTTAAGACAACAGATTTTGGTTTGCCTTCCGGTGTTGTTATAAAATCAACCTTCGGTAATTCAAGGGTTTTTAGCATGATTAAATCTCCTTATAGATATCAATTGCTTCTAAGTCAATTTACCACATACAGAATTTGACTGTCAAAAAGATACCCTCTTGGGAGGGGTGCAGGGGTGGGTCATGAAGCATAAAACCATCATCCCCTATGATCCAAAATTGAAAGACCTGGCAAGACAATTGAGGGAAAGCAGTACCCTTTCAGAGGTTTTATTATGGAATTATCTGAAAGGTAAACATATGCTTGGTTATGATTTTGACCGGCAGAAACCAATAGACAATTATATTGTCGATTTCTTCTGTAATGAGCTTAAGATTGCTATAGAGATAGACGGAGATACTCATAATTATAAAATTGATAAAGATAAATTCAGGCAGAAAAAATTGGGGGGATTGGGCGTGAGGTTCTTGCGTTTTACGGATGAAGATGTGAAGAAAAATATTGAAGGGGTGGTACTTACTATTGAGAAGTGGATAAGGGAACATCAACCCACCCCTGCGCCCCTCCCAAGAGGGGACTTAAAAATGGATAAGCTATTTAAAACCATTATTTTTATAATCCTTATACTTGGGCTTGCCCTTCCATTGTCTTATGCTGACGACCTCGACCCTCACTACAAATTTTCAGGCGTTAAAGCTCCGGACAGTCCATATAAAAATACCTGGGGGGCGTTTCAGACGGATCTCTTTTCGGGCAGTTTTAGCTATGAATATAAAATTGATGTGCCGCCCGGAACCAATGGATTGAAACCTGATATTTCTATTCGGCATAACAGCCATGCTGCAAAAGGGAAGGCTGGATGGGTTGGGGCAGGATGGGAGGTACCGTTAAGTTATATTCAGAGGAATATCCAATATACCCGTAAAGATACATCTGATGACACCTTTGAGCTTTATCTTGATGGGGCAAAACATGACCTTGTGTATGTTGCCTCAGAAGGTAAATGGCATACAAAGAATGAATCTTATCTGAAAATCGAGAAGAAAACAGGCGGTCAGAATACCTTAGGCGAATATTGGGTCGTTACTGAAAAAGATGGTACAGAATATCGCTTTGGGTATAATCTTGCTTCTGAGAATTTAATCCAGTCAAGCGATGCCTCATTTGCACGTTATGTCTGGCGGTGGAGCCTTGAAAGGATTCATGACCCTAATGATAATTGTATCTGTTTTAACTATTTAGAGGATCAAGGATCGGTATATCTTGATAATATAAAATACAATTCATGCAACAACGATGGAAACAGGGTAATACAGTTTATCCGCACGTCTAAGCCGGATGCGTATTTAATAATAGATCAGGGTTCTGAGGTTTATGATGCAAACAGATTATATGAGATACAGATTTCCATAAGTGGAGCACCTGTAAGAAAATATCGTTTTTCTTATGCGCTGAATGAAGTTAATAATAAATCTCTTCTTACCTCTATCACACAATATGGGGCCGATGGAACTTCTTCTTTGCCTCCAGTCAAATTTGAATACACTTCACTTAATAGCGGCTTCAGTGAGAGTACCGAGTGGAATACGCCCGGGGAAAAAGTGATAAGAAAAGTCGACAATGACCACAATGATACTATTGGCGATACCTTTGATGTGAATGGCGATGGATTGCCTGATATAGTGCGTTATGACGAAACAGATTCTGCTCATTGGGACATATGGGTGAATACTGGATCGGGATTTTCAGAGACAAATTTAAAATGGAGCGTCCCGAATGATTGGGCTATTAGAAATAATGATCAGCGGCTATGCATAAAGGATGGTGATCCCAAGGATCAGGATCCGAACACAAAAACAGCTCCAATGGATATTAACTGGGATGGTTATATTGATTTCCTGAAGGCTGATGGAGATGGCAGCAACCTCGAATTCAGGATAAATAATGGCAACAACTTTTCGAGTACTACTAATTCTTTGACTCTCCCATTTAATGCTTATATCAGAGATGTCCGTAATCCATGTGATGGTGATGCTCCTAATGTAGAACAGACTTTTTTGGATATTAACGGAGATGGCCTTCCTGATATTGTGAGAAGAAAATATGTTGACAGTCAATGGTACTGGCAAATTTACTTTATGAAGCGCACATTAGATGGGTTTGAAGACCCTGAGTTGTGGCGGGTATACCAAAATGTCGGAGAGATTGAAGATTTCACACGAGGAGACACAACTAATACCGAGGTCAGTCACTATGACGTGAACGGTGATGGGCTGACAGACATTGTTATTGCATATGATTATGTTTGGAGAATCTGGCTGAATACGGGAAGCAATTTCATTGATGGTGGTCAGTGGGATACGCATAATACGAGTTTTGATAATATCAACGATACCAACGACGACGGAAAAGTTAAGAGAGACTTCATAGATATAAATGGCGATGGGCTGCCTGACATAGTGAATCCGGTGGCTAACGTCAGAGACTGGGAAGTTTGGTTTAACACAGGCAAGGGATTTACTGACAAGAAGGCTTGGTATGTTCCTGCCGAAGTTGACCAAAACGGCTATATAACTAACATTGAAGACTCTACAGATATCACAGAGACCACGCGAGACGTCTTCGACATTGACGGCGACGGAGCAGTTGATCTCATCAGAAAGTTTGATAGTTATTGGAAAGTCTATTCTAATAAATCAGGACAGGCTGATCTATTATCCAAGATTACTGATACCCTCGGTGGAACAGTAAGAATCAATTATACGTCCTCTGCAAAATATTCCAATACAAGGCTTCCTTTCAACTACTGGGCAGTTTCTTCGGTAGAAACAAACAATGGAATGACAGGAACTCATTCCCTCATATCAACTACAAATTATTCATATGCACAAGGCTTATACGATTTCCCAACAAGGGAATTCAGAGGATTCGGAACGGTAACAGAGACAAGGGCTGATGGCTCCAAAGTCAACCATTATTATCACCAGGATGAAGCGAAGAAAGGAAAAGAATATAAGGCCGAAACCAAAAACAGTACAGATGCACCTTTTGCATCTGTACAAAACGCCTTCAGTGAAGCGTTATCGAATGGTGTATACACCAGTAATATAGTCCAGACGGATGAATACACCTTTGACGGAACACCAAATAACCCGAAAGTAAGGAGAAAAGAGTATCAGAACTATGATTCTTTCGGCAATGTTGGGTTACTGATAGATTATGGTGACTGGAATTCAGCAGGCGACGAGGTTTACACCTATAATGAATATTGGCCGAGTTGTTCTTCAGTGTACATTGTTGATAAGGCGAAACACAGATATATTACAGCAGTTCCTGATGGTGCGAAGCTGAGAGAAAGTTTTTACTGGTATGACAACAGTACCAATTGTGTTTCAAAAGGAAACTTAACAAAAGAGGAAAACTGGCTAAGCACTGGTAATAATCCAATCACAACTCATGAATATGATTCTTATGGAAACCGTACTAAAGTAACCAATCCTGAAGCACATAGCACACGATATGAATATGATTTAACCTATCATACCTTTCCAGAGAAGACTTACAATGCTCTGAATCAGCTTACAACTAAATATTTTAATCCCGTTAATGGTGAGCCTACTCAAGTAACTGATCCGAATGGTTTTACCACAGCATATATCTATGACACCTTCCAGAGGAAAATCAAGGAAGTTAAACCATATGACAGTGAAGACTACCCTACTACCTATATCCAATACATTTTAGATGGAATATCTCCAGAAATCGTTATAGTGTCTAAGAGAGAAACAGCGGGAACTTCTGGAACGCTGGATACCCTGCAAAATATAGATGGCTTTGGTAATGTCATTCAGACAAAGTCTGAATGCGAAATCCCTTCTAACTTGGTCGTTGTGGACTTCTTTTACGATGAAATGGGGAGGCTAAAGAAACAATCGAATCCCTACTTAACTGATAACCCCTTGAACTATACTCTACCTGATACAAGTATACCTGCTACTGCCTATTCATACGATCCACTCGGGAGACCGGTCCTGATAACAAAGCCAGACGGAACTCAAGTTTCACGTTTATTTGACCACTGGAAAGTCACAGAAACAGATGAAAACGGTCATGCAAAGTTATATACTTTTGATGCTTCTCAGAGGTTGAAGCAGGTTGTCGAAAACAATCAAGGAGAATCATATACAACGAATTATCTGTACAGTCCCCTCGGTGAGTTGACTAAAATAACCGATCACCTTAGTAATGTAACCACTATTGCATATGATTCACTGGGACGTAAGACACAAATGGTTGACTCTGACATGGGAACATGGACATATCGTTATGATCGCGTCGGCAATCTTACTTCACAGACAGATGCCAGGGGAATCACGACCAGAATTGACTATGATCCCCTGAATCGTAAGTCCTATATATACTATACCAATGATACTTACATGTTTGCGTATGACTATTGGACTATAGGAACGCTCTGGATTGTCGCCTCTGGTAGTGGAACACCTGGTTATCATGGCGTAACATATGAGTATGACCAGAGACTGCGCAAGATCCGAGAACGGGTCGAGATGGAGGACCCTTCCATGCAACGGATTATGTTCTGGACAACGAGGTGGAGCTATGACTCCATGGACAGGGTTACCAGTCAGACCTATCCCGATGGGCAAACTGTTACATTTAATTACAATGCTCAAGGAAAACTGGATAACATACCTGGAATAATCACAGGCATAGACTATAATACAAGCGGCCAGGTTACCCTGAAGAATTATACAAACGGGAAGAGTACAACCTATGCCTACCATCCTTCAAACCTGAGACTGACCAGCCTTGCTAGTTCTGGAATACAGAACTTCACGTACACCTATGACAATGTCGGCAATATTACATCGATTGCTGACGGAATATCAGGGAAGACAGAGAATTTCGGATACGATGATCTCGACCGGTTAACCGGTGCCGGAGATGGCACTTACAGCATCCAATACCAGATTAATGCTATCGGGAATATGACTTCAATGGTGAAAGACGGACGAACAACGAATTTTACCTATGGTTCCGGATCTGCCATCCCGCATGCTGTGACCGGCATGACGGTTCCTTTCCCTGTAGTGGGATCATTTATCATTGATAATGGAAATGCTTATACAAATACGAATGTAGTTACATTAAATAATGTAGCTGCCGGAAATCCCACGTATTACATGGCAAGCGAAGATAAACTTTTTACGGAGGCATCATGGCAAACGTATTCAACTGCACCAACGTTCCTCCTGGGACCTGGTTTCGGAATGAAGACAGTTTATTTTAAGGTTAGGGACGCAGATGGTGAATCCAACATCAAAAGCGATACAATTGAATTACGATTGAATCCCGAAGACGTTTATAAAGATGATGACGAAGATGGTCTCTCAAACTACCTCGAATATATATATGGCACCAATCCGAATAAAAAGGATACAGATGCTGACGGAATAAGTGATTATGCTGAAGTTTTTAGTGGTAAATCTGATCCAAAGAATACTGATAGTGACAAAGATGGAGTAAATGATCTAAATGACCCTTATCCAAAGAGTGCCTATCATTATAGCTTTAGTGAGAACTATGCTTTAAGACATACCTTGAATGAAGGCGGAGACACTCGAAGCAGCTCAATGTACAAAATTACAGATAGCTTAGGCAATGGCTTCGGAAAAGACTTCATCTATGTTCAATCTCATCCTGCACTTTCTGTTACGCCCAGCCTGATTGATTTTAAAACTGTCAAGATAGGAGATTCTTCTATGGTTAGCATAACCTTATCTAATTCCGGTATGGGTAATCTCGTCATTGAAAATATATTCTTTAATGGAGTAGATTCTGTCGAGTTTAGTAAACAAAATGATAATTGTTCAGGCCAGACCATAGCACCACCGCCAGAAACCTGCACAGTTTATATAATATTCTCACCAACATCAACAGGTGCAAAGAGTGCAATTTTGAGTATTACGTCAAATGATCCTGATGAAAATCCTCTGAATGTAAATTTGAATGGGGCAGGTGTTGACACAACTCCACCTTCAGGCTCAATTATGATTAATTCAGGTGACACTTACACCAACTCGACCTCTGTAACCTTGACCCTTTCAGCCTCTGATCCGAGCGGTGTCTCTCAAATGTGCATAAGTAACACAACATCATGCTTATCGTGGGAAACTTACGCAACAACAAAGGCATGGACATTATCTTCAGGGGATGGGACTGAGACGGTTTATGCATGGTTTAAAGATAGTGTTGGCAATGAGAATACAACACCTTATTCAGATTCGATTATCCTTGATGCCACTGCGCCGACAAACGGCACTCTTTCTGCAAGCGGTGGAGATACGCAGGTATCATTAAGCTGGTCTGGATTTTCAGATGCTACAAGCGGGATAGGAAGCTATAGACTTGTCTATAGCACCAGTGGTACGCCAGGCTCTTGCTTAAGTGGTACACAAATCTATTCTGGCTCTGGTAACTCATATAACCATAGCTCTCTAATCAACGGCACGACTTATTATTACCGAGTGTGTGCTATTGATAATGCTGGTAATATATCGACAGGGGCTACTTCAAGTGCGAAGCCTGAGGCTCCAATTCCCGACATATCTGCCAATCCTCCTTCCCTTAACTTCCGTTCTGTGAATATAGGGAAATCATCTATTAAGACAGTAACAGTCTCAAACACAGGAACTGCAGATCTTTTGATAGGCACAATTGAACTCACAGGTAAGGATGCCTCTGAGTTCAGTATTCTGAATGATACCTGTTCAGGGCAAACAATTGCATCATCAGGAACATGCAGGGTGGATGTGAGATTTTCACCTACTTCAGGAACACCCGCAAGATTCTCAATAGTAGAGTATTTCAAACAGGCGATGTCTCTATTAACACCAACAGGATACAAGCAGACAAAGAGTGCAGTTTTAAGTATCCCATCCAATGACCCTGATACACCGACACTGGAGGTATTATTGAGCGGGAAAGGGTATGCAACCATGATGCAGAGGATTCTGGATATTCAGAAGGTTTGGCAGAGGTCACTATTTCCTTCTGGTGGGAAGTAAACCCCGTTAGAAAGCTCGGGCCTGCCCCGTTAGAAAATTTTTCTAACGGGGTAAAGGGCTTTAAACTCCACCCTCGCTATGTAGCATTTTTTAAACCCTCCCAAAGGATGGGGCTTTCTTTCTAACGGGGTAAAAAGCCACAGAAGGAAAGATACGGTGGTTGTCAGGCTGTCCCAAAATGTCATTCTGAGGCATCAGCCGAAGAATCTCAAATGACAAGATGCGCATTTTTTGTGATTCCTGATACAGCACAAATCATTTCATCCCAAAAATAGAGATAGACAATCTAACGCGTTGATATTCCTGTCATTGCGAGCACCCGAAGGGTGCGTGGCAATCTCATTGCAAAAAAGGCGAGATTGCTTCACTTCGTTCGCAATGACAATTTTCTATTATCTGAGCTAATTGCAAAAGTCTCAAATGGGCACCCTCCCCAACCCCTCCCATCAAGGGAGGGGCTTATTTATCAACCCTCTCCCCTGGTGGGAGAGGGCAAGGGTGAGGGGGTAATGGACTTTTGCAAGAGCCTCATCTATTTTCGGTATATCTTTATCCAGCAATGTATAGAGAGCACGTGATAGAATATCCTAATGAAATCAATAATGGATATAAGGAAAGCAGAAGAAAAAGTTAAGTTCCTCAAACTTTCTCCACTGCGGAGGATTGAGATCATGCACAATATAGTAGCTAAAATTTTTTCCATCAGAGCCAAAGCCGAAGGTATTCCAGAATATGAAATCTATAAAAGATACCTTAAAAACAATCCAAGGCATTATCAACGCCTTACCCGTTAAAGTAGATATTGCACTTGCAGGCGGTTATGCTGTAATCCTGCATGGTGTTGAA
>JBGOWS010000176.1:0-4902 GCA_041478735.1 Thermodesulfovibrionia bacterium
CTATGAATAGCTGTTGTTATTTATATAACTTATAGTCTTAAGAGTTGCGAAAATCGGTGTTTATCAGAATTTCTATGTAAGGATGATGTTCAGATTTAATTGTATGTTCAGCAAGAGGAACCAAGAAGGTTTCATCTGGAGAATACTTTTCCCTATCCAGATATTTAAGGAGTATTCTGTATTTATTCCATGCCATTACCATAATATGGGGGATACTGATATTTAATAAATCTCCAATCTTCTTTATGATTTCATTAAATGCCGCAGGCCAACTGACTTTTTTGGCTTCTTTTAAAACTATTTCTTTTAGTGAAGATATTTTCTCGCTTGATTCTATTGTAGACAATCTTTTTTGCGATAATTCCTTTTCGTTATAAGAAAAAAATTGGCTCAATGTAATCTGTGAATTATTCATTTTCCCTCCGTTTATCCATGATTAAAGACCCGTCTGTCTCAATGTCCTGTTTTCCATGATCTGAAATTGGCCTCAATCGCACTTCAAAATCTGATTTAATATCGAAGTCTGATTCGATTTCTTGAGTACCAATATCTTTTTTGGGCCTGATCTGAACTGTTGGCATAAAATGTTTATCCATATTTTTTGTCCTTTTGATCCTTGAAAAAAGATAGTATCCTCCACCAGAGGCTACAAGCACGCCTATGATAATAACAACCACTTTTACCCATGATGGGAAAAACAATGAGCCTGTTCCGCCATTCTGTTTTCCTTCATGGGGTGACATTAAATCGATTACAGTAAGGGCAATTTTATCACTTCTAAACAATTCTTCTCCAATTTTAGCTGTTAAATAAGCGTTATAAGTTCCGGGATTATTATAAGCGTGGCTTGTTACAGGCTCGGCCAGCCATTCACTAAGTGCTCTATCCCCGAAATCGAATTGATACTGAACATTACCACGCGGCGGACGGACATAACCTCTGAAAATTAAAACTTCATCAATTGTAGATCGCTGTTTATCTGCCTCCAAAAAAACCTTGTACCTTCCAGGAACGACTTCAACAGGAGTAACTTCAACCTGCACTGTATTGCTCTCAGCAATAACCCTTGTTCCTTTTCTCAATGTTACAAACGCCTGATACCTTCCAGATGATTCGTATGCATGTTCAATTCCGGGCACACCTGTCCATTCACTATGTGCTCCATCGCCAAAATCAAACCTATACTCAGCATTCCGATATTCAGGTCTTATAACTGCTGTAAATCTGACACTCTGGCCTGCCTGGACACGATCTCTGTCAGCTCTCAAAAAGAGTTCTACATGTGATGGAGGTGCTTGTACTTCAACAGGGACAGTATTGCTCGTTACTATAAGTACTGCCGGCGCTCTTGTCAGCCCAGCCCTTTCCTCTGTAGCTCTTGCTACTGCGACAACTTGATACATTCCGTCCCTTGAGTAGACATGTTCAGCATTATTTTCACTCATCCAGTCAGAAACCGAGCCATCTCCAAAACGGAATTGATATTGAAGCCCTGGATATTCTGGTTCTACCCTTACACCAAATCGAATAGGTCTTCCTACTTGAAACGGGGGGCTACTTTCAAGACGAAGGCGAAGGTAGGCAGTTCCAGCTTCCAGGCTGGGACCAAATCTAAAATCATCAACATTTATATGCCCCCATCCCCCTGATGATGCATCTACTATGCGAATCAGACCAGTTTTACCTGCATATGGAGTAAGTTCCCATGTCACCCTGTGCATCGTTTCTGTATTTCGGCCTGAAGCATTAAGAACTCTTCTTTCATTAAACTCTCCAGTTCCTTCTATGATAAGCAGTTCAACACGTGTTTGGGAACTACTGCCTCCACCAACCAAAAAGCTGAGGGTACCAGAAGGGATTGTAAAAGTTGATGAAGTCAGCGTGCCTGTCGGCCTATCACCCTGAATATCCCCTGGCTCCTGGCCAGGTTTTCCATGATACCTTTCATATGTGCCAATCCAGTATCTTCCCTGATGATTGGAAGGTTGTCCACATTGTCTTGCAGTTGGGTTATCACCAAGCGCAGGCTGGAACCTGAATGCATTACCTGTTTGTTCCCAACCCCGCAAGTTTCCATCCTCGAAATCGAGAGTGAAGTTTATTGGCTGTCCATGCACATAAGTGGCAATTAAGAATAATTCGCAAAAAACGATTAATAATAGTAGCCTTATCTTAAAAATCTGACTGATATTAGTAAAGTTTTTTATTTTCTTTCCTATGATATTTCATTTTTGCTGTTTACACTAAATTTCTACATGTCTATTTGTACCGTATCTTAATATCCAAGTTCAGCCTATGTTGCAGGGCCTACTTTACCATCAACCCTCAACCCCGTGAATCTTTTGAAAATCACGGACGGCACGGTCTGTCTTTTTTCCAAAGATACCATCTATTTTCTATTCCGCAAAACCGAGAGCCCTCTGCAGCTTTTTGACATCCTCACCTCTCATAAGCGGGCTTGCATAAAACAGAACTCCGCAAAGCCCTCAATGTGGCCAGCCAGCCTCTTACTGAAAGGCACATAAGGTGAAGAATGCAGTTATGTGTATACAAATAAAATCCTGTCGAATTGCAAGGGTTTTTCAGCATGTCTGCCGCCTCCATTTATATGAAACGTTTAGATAAATTATTGCAACGTTTGGGTAAATTTACACGGTGTTGCAGGTCAAAATGAACCATAGCTCCTGCCTGCATAACCTGAAGAGGTTGTAATACGAGAGTTATTTTTACCAGGCTGCCATTTTACCTCTCCTGTGCCGTCATCCGCTTTTCGAATGCATTTCCATTCGAAGGTTGTGTTTGCAGGGATACCTGAAATTACACCGGTCCATACAGGAGCAGAAGGGCCAGACCCCCGGTCTGGAGCATTGGGAGGGCTATTTGGTCCTTTAGGCGGATTCCAGATGTATTCATAATATATGTTTGGATCCAGTTTTACAGCCTTGTTCGTATCCCAGTTTGGTCCTCCCAATGTTTGGATGTTTCCAACAACGTAAATACTCTCACCAGAACTGGTAAAACCCTTGTCGCAGACAAAATTTACAGACGTTGTAGGTCTTACAGACCGCAAGTTAAAGGTAAATGTTTTTGTTGTATTATATACATTCATGGATTCGGATTTGGCCAGGATAAGATTGTTACCTGCATTGAACCATCCGCTGCTGGCAGCATTGAAAGCATTTTCATATGATTGCTGAACTAATAGGTTGCCATTCAGGCTTACAGCAGTTGCCTCAGCGTCTTCAACAACAAGTTTGATCACATTCTGTCTGTTATTCACTGTTCCGCTGAAGGGAGGATTAACATCAATAGCAGGGTGTATAGTAACAGTAACTGTATTGTTGACCCGTTGCTGACTTATCTCTGTAGTGCGGTAATGATAAAAAGGACGATTATTATTGTAATATTCTAAGGTCTTTCCATCGTCCTCATATAATGTGAATGAGGATGCTTCAGGGTCTGTATATACATTCACAATTAATTCATTGTGTATGGATGCATTGTTCTTCCGGTTTCCGAAGGTATCTTTTGTGTTCTCATCTACATACATTTGGGGAATAATGGCCCCAGCACGAGCAAAAGCAGGGAGACGTAAGATTCCATTGAGGTATACGGGGATATCATCAAACACCTGACCTGAGCTGGCAAACCGTTCATGAGTGTGATAATTTATCCACTTTCCGGCAGGGAGATAAACATCACGTTCATATTCCCCATAATTACTCACAATCCCAACAAGCAGATCTTTTCCGATCAATTTTTCATGACCCATCTTACGTACATTCGGGTCGTTCTGATAATAAAAAACAAGGGGTGGTATTACTGGTTCGCCAAAGAGGTGCGCGCAATAAGCCAGGGAGTAATAGTAAGGAATCAACTCATAACGCTGGCGGATGTTTGCCAGATTGCTTTTCTTTTTCCCCACAAGATGCGAGGCAGTGTCATAGTGCGGCTCTGCCTCTATGAATTCATTATCTACATGGGGACGAAGGGGGACGTCAAACCAGGCACTGTTAGCAAACCATTGTGTATAATTCTCTTCATCATATCCTCTGTAATCACCGCTTTCCTTATTAAAGGGCAAAACTTCTCTTCGGAAGCCACCTACATCAGATCCGTAAAAGTCGATACCGGAAAAAGACATATGCATCTGGGCATTTAAGTGAGTGGACAAAGATTTCAGATTAGATGCAATTATCTCCTGACCACATAGCTGCTCCATAGCGTTGAGTACCTGCGGCCCCTGAGCGGGTTACAATAAACAGACGAGGATTGACAAGTCCCAGATTATTAGCCTGTCCTCTTTTATCAAAATACCCATCCCAGATGGATTTATTCCAGAGCAGATTATGGATATTATGATAGCAATCAATTAATTATCAATTTCATCGAGGAAAGGAGTATCGTAATATTTTCTTGGAAGATTGCTTGACCAGTAGTCATCGTAATCTGCAAATTGTGTATTGTAGACCTGGGTCTCATGCTCATAGGTTTCTATGTCAGAGTAAACGCCTTCTATATTACTGAAATAAAAGTAATTATACGCTTTCTCTTGATTAACGGAGCTGTAACCTAATGTAGGAGCCCATGGTTCACCTGCTAAAACCGCTTTGCCAGCAGAGGTTATAGAAATAATGACGGCTATCGCAATTAATATTAGTACTTTCTTGAACATTTTTGTACCTCCATTAGTTATTTAGTTCATGAGGAGAAATGGGGATACTAATTCTTTTGATTTTATGCGTGGTGCCCAATATTGATTCCCTTTCATCCCATAAGGGGTCTACTAAACGTATATGGGTATTCGTATCTTTAATGGCTTTGAGCTTTGAAGCAGTACCTATTACTTTGATGCCATAATACAATACGCCATGTTTTTCATACATATCTTTTAGTTCTTTA
>JBGOWS010000211.1:0-4258 GCA_041478735.1 Thermodesulfovibrionia bacterium
ATTTCCCCATACATCTCCTCCTTTAAAGAATTTGTGTTTATTATACACAAAAATTACTAGATAGTCTTATAAATTATCTAAATAAATTAATAAACAACTTATATTGATCCCCCCTGCAAAAGCATAAGAACAATCAATTCTGTCATTCTGATCCCGAAAGCATTCGGGAGAAGAATCTTGATACAATCAAAGAGTTACGAGCCCCTTCACGGAGCCTGTCCTGAGCGAGATTCTTCGGTCACTTCGTTCCCTCAGAATGACAGAAACCGAAGGGATAACAGTATGCGAAGGGTTCAGGGTGACACTTCCAGGACTTTTGCAAGAGCCTCATTAAGGGGATTTGTATATCTCTCTCAACTCACATGAATAACTGCCGTCCTCCTCATATATATAAAGTGGCTTTTCTACCTTCACACCTCCTCTACCTCTTTTAATGGCCTCCAGTAAAATCATCTTTGCCTCTGAGAATATATTTGAGTGAACAAATCTCAACCTTTCCGGCTCAAGCTCTCTCTTTTTCAGGGTATCTATAAGTTCTAAAAGTCTACAAGGGTGATAAATTATACAGAACCTGCCTTTTACCTTTAAAAGATACGATGCCGCATCAATGAGTTCATTGAGCCTTAGCTTTACCTCATGCCTTGCAATTGCTTTTTCCTCTTCTAAATTTATAAGACCACTTTTAAGTCTCCTGAAAGGAGGGTTCGATACAACGAGGTCATAATTGAGAGGCACAAGGGATGAGCCGGGAAGTGTCCTTAAATCGCTTCTAATTACCTTAACCCTATCTTCAAGACAATTCTGAACAACATTTTCTTCTGCTAATCTGACAAGACTATCCTGAAGCTCAAATAGGGTAACGTTTGCACAAGGATATTTCTTTGCAAGCAAAATTCCGACAATACCTGATCCCGCACCGAGGTCAGCAATGTTATTTATCTTTTTAAGGTTTACAAAATCATAAAGCAGAAGAGAATCTACTGAAAAACGGTATCCTATTCTTGACTGGTATAATCGTATGTCCCGGATACTGTCAAGCGTTACATCCATACTCTAGTCCTGGGATGTTTAGAGATATTCAAAATTCTTCAAGATACCTCCTCTTCAAGATATAGAGATAAATATTTTTACAAGATGGGGGTCGAACTGAGTACCGGAGTATTTTCTCAGTTCTTCTAAAGCCTCCTTTATAGAAAGTGCTTTTCTATATGGCCTGTCAGTGGTCATCGCGCCGAATGCATCCGCTACAGCTATTATCCGGGCACCTAGTGGGATATTTTCTCCTTTGAGACCTTCGGGATAACCTGTACCGTCAAAACGCTCCTGGTGGGATTTTATTATCTCTTTTGCATATTTTAATGGTTCTACTGACTCAATTATCTTGGCACCAGTTGAGGGATGTTTTTTAATAATATCCATTTCATCTTCAGAAAGTCTACCCGGCTTCATGAGAATATGATCAGGCACAGATATCTTCCCAAGATCATGTAAAAGGGCAGCTTTTCTGATATTTTCAATATCAGTATCAGAAAGTCCTATTTTTTTTGCAATTTCCACAGAGTACTCTGCAATGTCTTTCATATGCTTGTCTGTATACAAATCCCTTGCCTCGACTACACCTGATAAGGTAACTATCATGGAAAGATAAGACTGTTCAAGCTTTTCATAGAGGCTTGCATTTTCTATTGCTGCGGCAGCCTGACCGCTCAGGACAGAAACAAGTTCGGTCTCTGATGTAGTAAAGGGATGTTTACTACTTGTCCTGCAGACGCTAAGTATGCCGATAATAGTACCCCTGATCGTGAGCGGGACATAAATACCATAAGACACACCTTCAAACTTCAAAGCCTTCTCAAGCTCAATGGGCAGTTTAACACTTGGAGTAATAAGAAAAGGCTTTTTATCTTTAAATATAGGCATTGCTGTGCTTTCATTGAATAAATTTTCAAAGTTACTTACAGAGTTAGGGTGGATCCCATAAAATTTCTTTACTTTTAAGTTACCTGTCGCTTCATCTATCAATGCAAGACACACTTTATCAGCCTTTGTCTCTTTAACCGCAATTTCCACTAGCAGTTTAAGTAGTATTTTCGGATCAACCTCGCCTATTAACTCTTTACTAACCTCAAAAAGCGGCATCAAGGCACGCATTCTTATATTTTCACTGAGCAATTTTGTTTTTTCCAGGGCTTCTGCAACAGCATTCCTGAGCTCCGCAGGGGTAAATGGCTTTAATATAAACCCTTGAGCTCCGAGTCTTAGAGAATCAATAGCAATATCCAGCGTGCCATGCCCTGTAATAACAATAATCGGTATCTCTTTATTATCCCCTCTTACATGCCTGATAATATCAAGGCCATTGATACTAGGCATCTTTATATCTGTTAATAACAGGTCAAATTTATCGGTTTTAAGAAGATTTAACCCTTCCTTTCCGTCTGAGGTTGTCTTTACCACATAATGGCTCTTTGCCAATATATCTTCGGAAAGCTTGAGTATGAAATCCTCATCATCGATTATAAGGACCTTTTCTTGCATGTATATGGGTTCCCTTCAAAAATTTTATAAGTGATGTTTTATAACATGAGGCAATTGCAAAAGTCTATTTTACCCCTCACCCTTGCCCTCTCCCACAATGGGAGAGGGTTTATTATCAAGCCCCTCCCTTGATGGGAGGGGTTGGGGAGGGTGAACATTTGATACTTTTGCAAGAGCCTCACATAATTAATGATAAACTATCAATTTGTCATGTTAAAAAAAAAGGCCATGCATATTCGCATGGCCTTTTCAAAGGGCTTTAAATTATCTTGTAGTTTTCTTTTCTGCTACCTGTACTCTTGCAATTCCCCTTTCGAGGGAAGAGGTTGTCCTTGCGAAATCTACTTCTTCAGCCTTTTTGAGTCTTTCTTCTGCTCTTTTAATCGCTTCTTTCGCTCTTTCAACATTTATTTCTTCAGATTTTTCCGCACTGTCAGCAAGTACCAGAACTTTATCTGGTCCAGCCTCGGCATACCCCCAGTTTACAAAGACATATCTCGTTTCAGTACCTTTTTTATAAGTCAGCATCCCTATTTTAAGGGTTGTGAAAAAAGGTACATGACCTGGAAGTACGCCAAACTCACCCTCGCTTCCAGCACATACTACTTCATCAACGTCTTCACTCAATATAAGACCATAAGGGGTAACTATTTCAAGTTTTAATTTATTCTCCACTCTATTTCTCCCTTCGGTTCTATATCTGTCTGGACCAACCGAACTTCTTACCCTTCTCCTCGACCTCTTCTATTGGTCCAACCATATAGAATGCCTGTTCAGGCATATCATCGTATTTTCCTTCTACTACCGCCTTGAAACCCTTTATAGTATCCGCAGTCTTGACATATGCGCCAGGAGTTCCAGTAAATGTCTCAGCAACGTGGAATGGCTGGCTCAGGAATCTCTGGAGTTTTCTTGCCCTCGCAACTATAAGCCTATCATCCTCTGAGAGTTCCTCTATACCAAGTATAGCTATAATGTCCTGGAGTTCTTTATATCTCTGGAGGGTTTTCTGTACACTTCTTGCTACTGCATAATGATCTTCTCCGATAACCTTCGGGTCAAGTATTCTGGAAGTTGAATCTAATGGATCAACAGCAGGGTATATGCCAAGTTCTGAAATTTGCCTTGACAGAACAACGGTACCGTCCAGATGGGTAAATGCTGTTGCAACAGCAGGGTCAGTAAGGTCATCTGCTGGAACGTATATCGCCTGCATGGCTGTTATCGCACCTTTCTTCGTGGTCGTAATCCTTTCCTGAAGTGCACCCATATCAGTTCCAAGTGTAGGCTGATAACCAACTGCAGATGGCATTCTTCCGAGGAGTGCCGAGACTTCTGCCCAGGCGAGTGTATATCTAAAGATATTATCAATGAATAAGAGAACGTCCTGTCCCTGATCCCTGAAGTATTCTGCTACTGTAAGGGCGCTCAGACCAACATTTGCCCTTGCTCCGGGAGGCTCATTCATCTGACCATATATAAGAGCTGCCTTTGGTAAAACGCCTGAATGTTTCATTTCAAGGTAAAGGTCATTGCCTTCTCTTGTCCTCTCACCAACACCGGCGAACACAGACACACCACCATGAACCATTGCAATATTGTGTATCATTTCCATTATAATAACAGTCTTACCAACTCCTGCGCCTCCAAACATCCCCATCTTACCACCCCTGACAAACGGCACAAGAAGGTCAAAGACCTTAACACCTGTTTCGAATAC
>JBGOWS010000170.1:0-5032 GCA_041478735.1 Thermodesulfovibrionia bacterium
ATGGAATCCCCCATAAAATATCTTTAAAAAACTTCCATATCCTGATAACCTTTTTTTATATCCTCAATCTGGAAAGCACTCCACACACAGTGCCTTACCACACATTTTGAGCTTACCCCTATTTATTGAGCTATTACTTTTTTTTACATATAACGGTATGCTCAGTGGCAAAGGAGTTCAACCAATGAATGAAAAACAAAATGAGCTAACTCCCTGTCCACTGGAGCAGCTTGTTATACCTCCTGCTGTTCAGAGGTATATTTTAGAATTAAGAGAACGGCATGTAAATGGAGATGTTTTTTATTTGCATGGCGATGACAGTAAACAATGCAGAATGGCAAAATGGTTAGTTTATTTTGGTATCATCGAACGAGTGACATTACCACAACCATCTTATTGCTCTTACAAGCGAAGGAGTAAATTTACCCTTAAAGTATAACGACTATGCTCAGGGGCAGGGGGCGCAAGAGCTATGACTGAAAAACAAACCACGGTTGCCCCCTGTCGCCTGGAGCAATTTGTTACACACTTTTGGAGGTATAGTTTGAAATTTGCTTATGCTGATCCGCCTTACATTGGACAGGCGAAGAAACATTATAAACATGACCCGCAATGTGCGGAGGTGAACCATGAAGAATTGATAGCGCACCTGAATACGTTTGACGCATGGGCTTTGTCTTGCAGCTCACCGACGCTGAAACAGATACTTGCCCTTTGCCCTGACGATGTGAGGGTGATGGCATGGGTTAAACCCTTCTGTGCTTTCAAGGCGAACGTGAACCCCGCCTACGCATGGGAGCCAGTGATTGTGCGCGGAGGCCGAAAGCGGGGCCGAGAACTGCCAACGGTGCGCGACTGGGTTTCTGAGGTGATAACGCTGAGAAAAGGACTGAGTGGCGTGAAGCCTGCCCGGTTTTCGTGGTGGCTGTTTGAAGTGGTGGGACTGGCGACTGACGATGAATTGCACGACCTCTTTCCGGGAAGCGGCGCGGTGACTGATGCATGGCTGGCTTGGAAGACCATGAAGCGTGAAGGAACGGGGGTATTGATAGGTGTGTAACGCTGAAATTCAGCCGCTGGGGTACAAAGCTTTGAATTTCAAAAGAAGGCTATTCCCAGTCGGCTGGAGTTCTTTGTTAGCTGTTTTCTTTATATTTTGTATGTTTATCTGCATTTTTTTGGAGGTAAAATGTTAAAGCTTTTTCGATTATTTTCCAAGAAAAAGTTGTCATTAAAACAAGAGACAATCCGAAAATTCCTAACACCTGGCTCAATGAATATAGTTTGGAAAGAAGGAGCAGAGGAGATTGAAAAATTATTAATGCAAGAAGCGCAAGAAAAATCCAAAAAATGAAAGTGATTAGTATTGATAATATTCTAATCAGTCCATATATGGTAGACAAAATAAATGCTGTTTCATATGAGCTTAAAAAATTATTATCTTTGTTCATTTTTATTTATTTATCAGCTAACGCGGCAGTTGAGCGGTGCCCCGGAGGGGCATCTGTCTCGAACTCCTGGTTCTCCCGGAGCGGAGCGGAGGGCAGGAGTTCCCGCTCAACTGCCGCGTTCTCCACGGAGCGAAGCGGAGTGGAGAACGATCAAAATAACCCGCTGGGGCATCAGCCTTTGCAAAAAATCACAGAGGCTATTCCCAGTCGGGTTGATTTTTTTGTTATGGCGCGCTCTTCATTTCTTGTTCTTTGATTTCCTGAATTTTCTTCTTTATGACATCATTATTGCTGCCGATATCCAAATACTGGTAATCGTCTAAGATCATGTTTGGTTCAATCTTACACCAGAAAACAAAACGATATTCATAATCTTCTTTGTCTTTTAGTGATTTTTGTGTATAGGAGATATCTCCCGGCGCGATCAAATATCTATTGGGTTTTACCAAGTTTCCTCTGGTATACCTTACTCTCTTTAATTCCACTTTGCCATTTAGACTACAGAAGGTTCTTCCCCAAATTTGTTTTAATAGGTCTGTAAAACCCGAGGGATCAGTTATCTCGACAAAATATTTGCCAAATTTGTGAGCAGCAACTGTTTTGTCTGCACTTGCGCTGATGGTGCAAAGTAGATAGATAGGATTAATCAATGTAATATTAGATTTGATTTTCTCCGTTGGTGAGGTTCCTCTGCCAATTATTTTTCCTGTCGTTTTATCTAATATGCATTCGGGTGCAAACTGATCCCAAATGATATAAGAAGTACCTTCACACTCATCTTTGCGAGCATCCTCAATATGTCTATAAACGCTTAATTTCCCGATTCTAATTTTACCAGATACAAATTCATCGGCATGCTGTTTATCTGTGAAAAAACGAAAGAGCCTTTTAGGAATCATTTCTTATTTTATTTGCCCCATAACGCCGTGCATAAGCAGCGGGGGCAATCAGGCCAGAATAAAAAACGTCACGGGCTTATTCCCCGTCTGCTTGATGCATTTGTTGGCTGCGTTTTTATAATTTCAGTGGAAATCAATGGTCTCAGAAAAAATGTTGCTGGATACATTATTAAGTTGGTCTTTGGCATGTGTAACGAGTGCCTTCATCATTTTGCAATAACCTGAGTGGTCCCTATTTGAAAAAGTATGTCTTGGACAGGTAAGACCACAATAACGTGCAATGTCGCAAATGTCGCAGCCGCGCGACTGATAACCGGAAATTATAGAATTATGAAGTTCATTTAGGTTTTCGGGCGAGCAAATAGTTTTTATGTCGCCTGTAAGAAGAGACCCCAATTTAAAATTAAGCTGTCCAGCGTCTAAATCACATGCAAGCACATCACCGTTAGGGAGAATGCTTGGTGTCTTACCACAACTTGCTCCCTGAGTTAAATTGCATAGCGTTGGAATAAAATCTAACAGAATACCTACTAACTGTTCAAACATGCGAATATCGATGCGAGAAGTGGCACATGAATGGTAGAGCCAAATATCAAATAAGTCTTTCAAAAAAGTTGTTAGTTGCTCGGATGTCGCTTCGTATGTTTCAGCAGCTTTCAATTCAAGGTCTGATGAGCCGGTCTCGATATAAGGTGTAATGTCCAAACCATTCTTCAGAGGTATTTTTTGGAAATAATCAAAAAATTCAGATGGAGAAATTTCCATGGTCTTCTTTGTTAAAACTGCAATAGCACCCACCGCGATGCCATTCTTTGATATTGACTCAATATTTGAAAGTACTCTGGCATGGGTTCCATTATTTGAAGAATCCACGCGTGCGTAGTCATGGACAATCTCAGGGCCATCAATAGAGACAGAGACACCGATACTGCCGGATTTGAATAGTTCAATCCACTCTTGGTCTATAAGTAATCCATTAGTTTGGACTGCAATAGAAACTGTTACGCCTCTTGAAGTGGCGTTGAAATCAGAAATTAATTTTATAAAAGAAGAAAACCATTTCTTTCCTATCAGTAACGGTTCACCACCATGAAGACAGAAAGTATGGAAATTCTGAGGAATGTCATGAAGGCCACTTAGAAGTTTCTCAACGATAGATATATCCATAAAGTGGCCTGCCATATTTCTCAATAGCCGATGGCCATCTTTATAGTAGCAATAGCCGCAATGACACTGGCACAGGAGACCAACAGGTCTTATTAAAAAAAACATCTGAGCCTTTCGGAATAGGTTAACGTCTATCTTTATGTTCTGTGTGGTCAGTATGACATGGCCAAATAGCAGAGCCGTAGCCAGATTTTTTATGATCTTTGTGCCTTGAATAATCTATCGGACTCATTAGCATATTTTTTTCAAAGGCTGAAAGTTCGGTACATAATTTTCGTAGAGTGATTAGGCCAGGAACGTTAAAATCATTTTCCATAATACCTTCGACAAAAGCTTTTGGTAACATTTGATGCTCCTTTCTGTTAAGGGTTTGTCCATTATACTATAGCCTAAGGTGAAAGGCACCATTATTTTTTTATGTTTTTATTATTACAGCCAACGCCGTCATCAGCCGACCCCGCCACAGGCGCCGGAATGAAAAAGAAAAACGGCTATTCGGGGTCGGCTGGATGAATTTGTTCTGAGGTCTTGCATGTCTTCAATTCGCCGTTGCTATTATCGGTCTTCTATTTGCCGTTATATCCGTTATTCTCTGTTGCCTTTATCGTCTTGGTCTTTATTATCCTTATTGCCTTGGCTTAATTGCCGTTAATTTATGCCGTTATTATCATTTATTGACTCAGAACGACCAGCATAAGCAGCAGGGGATATTTCCTTAGTGAAAAATCAAACAAGTTTATCCCCTGTCTGCTTGATGCATTTGTTACACGTTTTGTATTGTTTTTATTCGGCTGGTACGGCTGTTTGGTATTCGCCCCATTTTAAAATTTTAAAAGACTTTCTGCTTTTATCATTAATGAATCTATTCTTTGATTCGCCAATTTTACATAAGCAGGTTCTATATCATATCCGATATAATGCCTTTCGTCTTTCAATGCAGTAAGGCAAGCAGTACCGCTACCGCAAAATGGGTCTAAAACAACATCGCCCTTGAAAGTATATAGCTGAATTAACCTATGCGGTAATTCTTCTGGGAATGGGGCAGGATGTCCAATACTTCTTGCAGAAACTGCGGGGAATGTCCATACGCTTTTTGTCCACTCAAGAAAGTCTTCTTTAGTGATGGTATCTTTTTTATTTCCTCTTTTCCTTGAAAAAGACTCCTTAGAAAAAATTAAAATGTATTCGTGGATGTCTCTTAAAACCGGGTTGCCAGCAGACAACCAACTGCCCCAAGCAGTTGAAGGACTTGCGCTTGATGCTTTATTCCAAATTATTTCACCTCTCATTAGAAAACCGATATCAGCCATATCTTCAATGATATAGCTGTGCAAGGGGATATACGGTTTTCTTCCGAGATTGGCAACATTAATACATGCTCTACCACCTGTTACCAGTTTATTGTATGTTTCCTTGAATACTTTTTTTAATAATGCTCTGTATTCCTCAAGAGATAGGTCTTCGTCATATTCCTTTTTCACATTGTATGGCGGTGAAGTAACCATCAAATGAACA
>JBGOWS010000161.1:0-5252 GCA_041478735.1 Thermodesulfovibrionia bacterium
CCGTTCATTTTACGAAAAAAAAGCTGTAAATAATAACTGGTCTTTCAGGGAACTCAAACGACTCATAAAGGGCTCGTGGGGGTCAAAGACGGGTTCAGACACCAAAATTGACATTTAGAAAGCGTGCGGCTTTTGTGCATAAGGCGGAAAACCGCATCAATCGGATAATTACAGAGGTGTGAGGAGAAAAGTAAATATCAAATGCCGCATGGGGCGGGACAGCGGAGGCTATGAGATTAATGACCCAATACTGAAATCACGGCTCGGATATTGGTAATATATAGACAAAGAATTTGAAGGAGGCCAAAGCGGGAAGATGAAAAAACAACTCAAAAGAACAACCGTGCTAACGCGTGAAAAAGTAATTTCAATCATGAAAAAGGAACTGCCCTATCTGAAAGACAAATATGGCGTTGAAAGAATTGTCCTGTACGGTTCTTTTGCAAAGGGCAAACAAAAGAAAAAAAGTGATATAGATATCCTTGTTGACCTCCGCAAAACATTAGGCCTTGAATTTGTCGAACTTGCCGACAGGCTTGAGGAGATATTGGGCAGGAAGGTTGACGTTGCAACATTTGACCATTTTAAGAGAAGCTTCAATAATCCACGATATAAGCACATTGCCGAGGACATTAAAAAGAGCATGATATATGTCTAAGAAAAGAAGAGATAAGGATTTTCTCGGAGATATTAATGAGGCGATGAATCTGATCGGTCTCTACACGAAAGGGCTGACCTATCGGAAGTTTCTTGAGGACAGGAAGGCGCAGGATGCCATAGTTCGTAATTTTGAGGTAATTGGTGAGGCATCGAAAAACATAACGGCGGCGTTTAAAGCGAAATATCCCGATGTCCCATGGAGGAAGCTCGCAGGATTAAGGGACAAGCTAATTCATTTCTATTTCGGCATCGATTATAAGATCGTCTGGAACATCGCAAAAAAAGAAATCCCCAGGTTGCGTAAGCAGGTAAAAGAGATTTTAAAGCAGGAAGCTGATTAACGATGTCCCTCGCAGTTGACAATCCAATCATAAACAACCACTTTGAAGAACCGAAGGAATACTGGATTTATGAAGAATTGGCCGTTGTAGGCAAAAAGATAGAAGATATCCTGAGGAGTTGGAAGAAGGCGATGTTTAAACCGCATTTTCGGTATACCGACAAAATAGTCAGCAACAAACTTAAAAAACCTAAAATGGAAGGAGATAATTGATTTAAAATGGAAAGAAAGGTTATTTATTTCGAAAAGGCAGGTGCGGAAAATACCGCCACATGTCTTGAGATTGCCAAGAAAGCAATTGTGGATGAAGGATACAGGCATATAGTTGTTGCCTCGACAACAGGTGAGACAGGGCTTTTATTTTCGAAGGCATTAAAGGAATCCTCGGTTAACATTGTTGTAGTAACTCACTCTTTCGGCTTTAAGAATCCAAATACTAGTGAGATGCCTGATGATGTGAGAAAAAAGATTGAGGCAAATGGCGCAAAGGTCTTTACAGGTTCAATGCTTACACACTCCATAGAAACCGCATTTTCAGCCAAGTTCAGTGGCCTTTATCCAACACTCATTGTTGCTAACACCCTGAGGAGGTTCGGTGAAGGGGCAAAGGTCTGCTGCGAGATTGTGATGATGGCTGTTGATGCCGGACTTATCCCTGAAAGTGAAGAGGTTCTTGCAGTTGCAGGTACAGCAAAAGGTGCCGATACCGTGGTGGTTATTAAATCAGCTGCCTCCAAGAGATTTCTTGATCTGAGGGTGCTTGAGGTACTTGCAAAACCAAGGGTTTAAGTCAATATAACTCCAACCTTTTCGCCGACCACTATACCAAAATCTGATGATGCATTACCTTTCTTTACAAAAAGCTCGAGATAACCAAAACTATTTATTAACGAATAAAGCCTATTGTCTGCAGCCTCTGAATAATAGTTCTTTAAAGGTGCCTCGCTGCCTTTAACTATAACTCTAAATTTCCCTTCCGGTTTGCTGCCAAGAAGTTCATCGATTTTCTGTGTTTTTATATTTGTTATCACATTTCCAAAACTGTCTATATAGATTACTTCTCCTTCGATTATATTTTTCGATGGCATTACCGGGACCGGTATCGGTATGTTCACATAGTCATCGATAGGGTCGCCGAAGTTTGAAACATTTATACCCCTTGATAGCCATGCAGCTGCAGGGGCAAATATGTCCCTGCCATGGAAGGTTGAACTTATCTGCGGCATAAAATAATGTTCTGCTGTAAGATGTATAACATTATTAAGGCTTTCACTTAAGTTATACATCTGAGAAAAAATACCATTATCAGGGCCTACAAAGTAATAGTGGTCTGTTATTACAAGTATGGGTCTGCGGACAGAACCGACACCTGGGTCAACAACAACGACATGGATTGTTTTAGAAGGAAAGGATGCAAAACTCGTCTCGATCGTAAAGGCTGCTTCCACAATGTTCTGCGGACTTATACCATGGGTGATATCAACTATAGTGGCAAGGGGATTTATATTAAGTATTACCCCCTTCATAATCCCAACGAAGGAGTCTTTATAGCCAAAATCAGTTATTAGGGTTATTATGGGACTGTGTTCCATTCAGGCCACCGATAACTTTTCTTATATCATGAATCGCTTTTTTCTTCAAATATGCTTCTATTCCGCTAATAATATCAGTGGTTGCCCTCGGATTTACAAAATTGGCAGTACCTACCTCTACAGCTGTAGCACCGGCAAGAATAAACTCTATCGCATCTTCTGCATTCATTATACCGCCAATACCGATAACTGGAATCCTGACCGCTTTGGCTGCCTCCCAGACCATTTTTACAGCGATCGGTTTGATAGCAGGACCTGACAGCCCGCCTGTGATATTTGCAAGTTTTGGTTTCCATGTCTCAATATCAATGGCCATCCCCGGTATGGTATTTATAAGTGATATAGCATCACTGCCTGCATCTTCTGCTATCTTAGAGAATTCCTGAATATTCGATATGCCTGGAGATAATTTTGTGATTAGAATTGCTTTCTTTACAGATCGTCTTACTTTTGATATAAGTCTTGCGAGTGCCTTCTTATCAGTGCCAAAGATAATTCCTCCCTTTTTTACATTTGGACATGATACATTCAGTTCTATCCCATCTACACCTGCATCATCAAGGGCCTTAGAGAGTTTCACATATTCATGGGGGGTTCCCCCGAGGATGTTGACTATAACTCTTGTGTCGAATTTTCTCAGATAAGGCAGCTTCTCTTTTAGAAATCTTTTCAAGCCGATATTCTGAAGACCAATTGCGTTCAGCATACCGCATGACGTTTCACATATCCTTGGAGAAGCATTTCCCTCCATCGGCTCTAATGATATTCCCTTGACAACAACAGCACCGAGAATATTCAGGTCAACAAACTCAGAATATTCTTCACCGTAGCCAAATGTCCCTGAGGCGGGCATAACAGGGTTCTTTAGTTTAAGATGTCCTAGGTGAACAGATAAATCCACCTTAAAATACCTCTTTAATGTTGTCATTCCTGCCCCTTATGTCATTCCCGCGAAAGCGGGAATCCAGGGGTAAACTCCAGCAGGAATCCAGAAATAAATAAAAGACTGGATTCCGTGTCAAGCACGGAATGACGAACAGAATACAACTACGAAACTTGAATTTAAATCCGCTCAAGGACAATCCCATATCATCGTATGAAAAATTACTGTCCTCTACCATACAATCTCCTCTATCGGAAATACTGGCCCATCCCTACAGACCTTTTTATATCCACCGACTGTTCTGACAGCACATCCAAGGCATGCGCCAAGTCCGCAGGCCATATTTTCTTCCAGTGAAACAAATCCCTTGATACCATTATCAATAGCAATCAGTGATAAAGCTTCAAGCATTGGCCTGGGGCCACAGGCATAAATTAAATAAGAAGCAAGAAGTGAGAAGTCAGAAGTCAAAAAATCATTTAAAGCATTAACTACCGTGCCTTTTCTTCCAGATGAGCCGTCATCTGTATAAATAAAAAGTTTGTTTTCCAAACTTTTTATTTCTTTCAGCATTAAAAGTTCATCTTTACATCTTGCACCGTAGAACACATATGCTTTTTCCCCAAGTTCTTCAGCGAATGAAAAAATGGATGCGAGGCCTGTTCCACCAGCAACAAGTAACGGTCTAAATCCCTTTTCGGGTTTTGGGTATCCAATGCCGAGAGGTCCTATTATGTTTATGACTCTCCCCGGCTTGAAATCTTTCATTAATGAAGTTCCTTTGCCTCTTACAGTGTATAAGAACTGAATACCCTCTGATGTTTTTCTGAAGTAGCTGAAGGGTCTTTTCAGCAAGGGATCATATGAATTACCAGCTTCTATCATATAGAACTGTCCTGGCTCAGGGTTAATTATTGATTCCAAAGGCTCTATAGAAAGAAGGTTATTTTTATTATACAAAGGAAGGTTGTTTATTATTTTTGCCTTGAAATACCTACTCAAAGTTGATCTCTAATATCTCATACTCTATGGTTCTCGCAGGCGCCTTAATATTTACTACATCACCAACTTCTTTTTTAAGTAAAGCTCTTCCCACAGGAGAGCTTATAGATATCCTGCCATTTTTTGCATCTGCCTCGTCAGGGCCAACGAGCATAAATGTCTTTTCTTCCTCAGTGGAAAGGTCGAATACCTTAACCTTTGCACCGAATCCAACACTCTCCTGAGAAATCTTTGCCGGGTCTATAACATCTGCAAGTGCAAGTTTAGTTTTTAGTTCTTGTATCTTCCCCTCTATAAAAGACTGTCTTTCCTTAGCAGCGTGATATTCTGCGTTCTCAGAAAGGTCACCGTGAGCCCTTGCTTCTGCAATGTCTTGTATATTTTTTGGTCTGTCAACCTTCAGAAGTTTTTTAAGATCTTCCTGGAGCTTTTGATAGCCCTCAGGCGTCAAGGGTACTCTCTTCATCAGATTAGTTGCCTCCTTAAGTTAAGATTAATATAACACTTTTCTGTAAAAATTTTCTATATTAGATACTATTGAGTTGTATTGAAGGAAAATCGTGGATAATAATCAATAAAGGAGAATAAGAATGCGTTTCTCGAAGATGCTCATACCAACCTTAAGGGAAATCCCTGCTGACGCAGAGTCAGTAAGTCATATACTCATGTTAAGAGCTGGATATATAAGGCAGCTCGCAGCAGGTCTATATATCTATCTTCCGCTGGGTCTCAGGGTTATAAAAAAAATAAATAAGATCCTTCGAGAGGAGATGAA
>JBGOWS010000185.1:0-4674 GCA_041478735.1 Thermodesulfovibrionia bacterium
AGAGAAAGCATATCAGAGGACACAGAGGGGAGGGAATAAAATTTCCTCAATATTGTTGATATTTAAGTGTTTTCTCTGTGTTCTCTGTGGTTAAGTTTTGACAATACGTTCAAGAAAACAAGGAGGTAATATGGAAAAATTTTCAATAAAAGAGGTTGTTGAACAGGCTGTTCAGACAGAAAAACTGGGCAATGAATTTTATATTAAAATGGCAAAAAAATTCCAGGGAAATAACGAATTGAAGAAACTTTTTGAAACACTTGCAGCCCATGAACTACGGCACGGAAACAGCTTCTCAGGATTAAGGAATAAACTGGGCGACGAAGAACCAGAAGAATGGGACGAGGTTACGCAATATCTAAGGGCTATCGTTGATTCAGAGTTTTTTCTTGGAAAAGAAAAATGCTTACCATCACTTGAGCATGTGAAGACAGCATTAGAAGCTATCAATTTTGCGCTCTGTTTTGAGAGAGAAACTCTGCTTTATTATTACACCTTGAGAGAGACAATAGATGAAAAAGAAATAATAGATAAGGTTATAAATGAGGAGAAAAGTCATATCGTGTGGTTGAACAATCTAAGAAAAAGTTTTGTTATGTAATCTTTTAACTCTTATTAGTAATTAAAATTTTATATTAGATTGAACACTATTATTATGGACAGAAGGGGCTAACCTATTCTGTCCTGATTAGCAAAAGAGAATATATGGACTATTCGTTAAAGATAGGTGGTGAGGCTGGACAGGGTATTCAGACAATAGGTGATAACCTTGCAAGGGTATTTTCAAGGTCAGGATATCATGTCTTTACCCATCAGGATTATGAGTCTCGTATAAGGGGCGGTCATAACTTTTTTCAGATAAGGTTTTCAGACAGCCCTGTGATGGCATCCAGAAACAGGATTGATATTTTAATTGCCCTGGATAAAGAAAGTATATTGCTTCACGAAAAAGAACTGTCAGAATACGGCCAAATAATCTACGACTCATCTGCTTTAAAACAGAAACATGAAAAGGAATATTTCCTGGATATTCCATTTGTAGATCTTGCCTTAAATCGTGGCGGGAGCAAGATAATGGCCAATACTGTTGCAGTCGGTGCAATATTAGGTATGCTGGGAATGGAATTAGACCTCCTCCTCGGAATCATAAAAGATACATTCAAAAAGAAAGGGGAAGAGGTTATAAAGGCAAATATCAATTCCGCCATTGCAGGGCATGATTTTGCTGTAAAAGAATGTAAAAGATGTTCCTTCACTGTCACACCCCTGGCAAAGTCAAAAATGCTGATATCGGGAGTTGAATCCATTGCACTGGGCGCAATTGCGTCGGGGTGCAAATTCTATTCTGCCTATCCTATGACACCTGCCACTGGGATAATGAATTATCTTGCAGGCAAGGAAAAAGATTACGGAATTGTCGTGGAACAGGCAGAAGATGAGATTGCTGCAATAAATATGGCTTTAGGGGCATCATTTGCAGGTGTCAGGGCAATGACAGGAACCTCAGGAGGAGGCTTCGCATTAATGGTGGAAGGGCTGTCATTAGCAGGGATGACAGAGACACCAATTGTTATTGCCCTTGGCCAGAGGCCGGCACCAGCCACAGGCCTGCCAACAAGGACAGAACAGGGTGACCTCCTTTTTGCATTACATGCCGGACATGGTGAATTCCCCAAGGTCATTTTTGCACCTGGCACACCGGAGCAGGCATTCTTTCTCACAAATAAGGCGTTTGATCTGGCTGAGAAATATCAGATTCCGGTTTTTGTCATTTTTGACCAGTATCTTGCCGATTCACAATGGACATTTGACGGTTTTGATTTGAGCAGGCTCAAATACACTGATTATAGATTAAGGGGGGATAAATTTAAAAACCTTTCTGAGTACAAAAGGCATGCCTTTACAGAGACTGGAGTATCACCTTTAGGTGTACCCGGTGACTCAAAACATCTTGTTGTAACAGATAGTGATGAACACGATGAAGAGGGTCATATCATAGAAGATGCTGTAACGAGGATAAAAATGGTGAATAAAAGGCTGTTTAAAAAAATGCCTTTTATAAAACAAGAAATGGATCCTCCAGTTATTTACGGAGACAATACACCTGATATTGTCCTTGTTGGATGGGGTTCGACATATGGAATGATGAAAGAATCAGTTGATAATCTCTCAAAGTCCCAAAAAATAGCGACACTTAATTTCACAGAAATTTATCCATTCCCGCCAATCGAAAAATTCGACTATCTTAATATCTTGAATACTGCAAAACTAACGATTTGTATAGAAAATAATGCAACAGGACAGTTTGCACGTCTTATGAAGGCAGAGACTGGATATACATTTAATGCAGGGATTAATAGATATGATGGAAGGCCTTTTTTATTAGAAGAGTTTACAGGAGAGATAGATGCTTACATTGGAAGATTATAAAGGACAGACTCCCGCATGGTGTCCTGGATGTGGTAATTTCGGCATCCTCAAGACATTTAAAGATGCCATGGTTGAGCTGGGGATAGAACCCCATCAGTTTACCATTGTCTCTGGAATAGGGCAGGCCGGCAAGTTCCCCCACTACCTAAAATGCAATACCTTTAATGGCCTTCATGGAAGGACACTTCCTGTTGCAACGGGGATAAGGCTCTCCAATCACGAGATGCTTGTAATCGCCGTTGCAGGAGATGGAGACTGCTATGGTGAGGGCGGTAACCACCTGATTCACGCCATGAGAAGGAACACAAATATGAAACTCTTTGTCCATGATAACCAGATATACGGACTCACAAAAGGTCAGGCATCTCCCACCAGTTTGGAAGGAATGATTACAAAAAATCAGCCCTTCGGAGTCTTTTCAGAGCAACTAAATCCTATAGCTCTGGCAGTAGCCATCGATTGTAGTTTTGTTGCCAGAGGTTTTGCAGGTGATATGGGACATTTAAAAGGACTCATGAAGGCAGCGATTCTCCATAAAGGCTTTTCACTGCTCGATATACTTCAGCCATGCGTGACATTCAATAAAATCAATACCTATGAATGGTATAAACAAAGGGTCTATAACATAGGACCTGAATACAACCCTGAAGACAGGATTGGGGCACTTAAAATGGCACTTGAATGGGGAGATCGAATTCCCATAGGTATAATCTATAAAAATAAACGTCCTATTTTAGAGGAAAGAATCCCTGTAATTAAGGATAATCCCCTGGTGAGACAATCCTTTGATATATCAAGATTAGAGATTGCTCTGAAAGAATTTTATTAAATCGAATATCCTTCATAAAAGCCGGATTTAGCAAAGAATTTAGCTTAACAAATAATTGGTAATAATATATCATGACACTGAATATTAAAAGAATCTTTAAAGTAACCTCTGTAATATTATTAATATTCATTATTTTTTTTATCTCCCTCGCATATTTCGGTTATCTTGATTTAAAGAAAACATTCATTGCAAAGATCTCTGATAAGTCGACTTTGTTAATCGGCCAGAGAGTTGATGTTGGAGACCTCTCATTCAGCCCTTCAGGAGGAGTAAGCCTCCATAATATTAGCATTAAAAACCCGAAAGGTTTTGACTCAGGACAGCTTCTCTATATAAAGAGGCTTTACGTTAAATTGAAGTACAGCGAACTTTTTAGAGGCAGATTCTATTTTAAAAATATAGCCGTCTATTCACCTGAACTCACTCTGATAAAGGATAAGAACGGTGGGTTGAATATATCAGATAAGCTCATGCTTTTTTTAACAAAAAAAACTACACTCAAATATCAAGTGGATGAATTAGATATAGACGCCGGCATCATTGACTTTAATAAAGATAAAAGATATATGAACAGTAATATAGATCTACATCTGAAAAACCTGTCCTCAGATCCTGGCGCTAAAACTTTGATAAAAGGCCATACATCATATGCGGAAGGAAACATGGTAAGGATTAATGGATGGGCATACCTCAAAGACGAGCCGAAAAAATTTAATGTCTCTATTTCATCTGATGATTTTTCTCTCTCTGCATTCAGAGAATTTTTTAATAAGTATAAGATAAATGCTGAAAGAGCAAAGGTCAATTTGAGATTCAATACAGAAGGCGACTCAGTTAGAGGATTTAATTTTAAATCAAAAATACAGATAAAGCGTACAGGATTCATTTTCTATAATAAAGAGGTAAAAGATATCCTGCTGAATATGGATGCCTTTTTCAAAATACGAGATTATTCAGTTGTTATTAACGATATCTCAATGTATTCCGGCGATGTTGCAGTGCTCCGTTCAAAGGCCGTTATTACAGATATACGTAAGGATCCTTCTTATAGTGCTGAGATAAAAATAAACAGGATAGACCTTTCTGCATTCAATTTCATAGAAGATTTAAAGGTAAGCGGCATAATGACTTCAGACAATTTAAGTATTGAAGGGAAGTTTAAAAAGACCATTCCAGATATATCAGGAACCATTCAGCTTACAGATACTGCCATCAAATCAAATAATTCTGATATCGAAAAAATAAATGCAAGGGTAAAATTTTTATCAGGCAAAGAGATGTCTATGAAGGCAGAGGCGACCGCAAAAATCCTGAAGGCAGGGAAATATCTTCTTGATAAGCCTGCTGATATGCGGCTTACAATAGATGCACTGGGAAAACTTGAGAGGATAGTTTTCGTATCTTCTGTTACCATC
>JBGOWS010000048.1:0-12007 GCA_041478735.1 Thermodesulfovibrionia bacterium
GGAAGATATGTAAGAAATAATGGGCTGATGAGCATGGGTGAAGCTATACAAAAAATAACAATGCTTCCAGCTAAAACATTTGGTATAAATAAGAGAGGAATTATAAAAAAAGGTGCGTTTGCAGATATTGTTGTCTTTGACCATGAAAAAATAATTGACAGGGCAACATTTGCTGATCCCTTTTTAAAGCCGGAAGGGATTTATTATGTAGTCGTTAATGGGTTACCGGCAATATGGGAAGGGAGTCCAACGGGCATTAATGCAGGCAGGATACTTAGACATGGAAGATACTAATGAGTTCATAAGTAAGGCTACATCTTTTATCATTCCAGCTAGTCTGGAATCTTTCTGAAGTTTCCCTTAATAAAGGGGGTTAGGAGTATTTTGAAGAAGGATTGCGGACAAGCCGCAATGACAGAAATCGTTACAAGAATTCGGTTAACTTATGAACTTATTAGTAAGTATATTTATGTTAAACAAAAAAGCTAAAGAGATAAAATTATTATGGGCAGACCATTGATCGGCATAACAACAGATATAAAAGGTGAATATTTAAGGCTTAAACACTATTATTCTGATGCAATAATAAAGGCAGGTGGGGTTCCGCTATTAATACCTATATCAGATAATACTTTTCCCGCAAAAAGCATTAACGGACTCCTTATCCCCGGAGGGGATGACCTGGACCCTTTTTATTACAACGAGACCTTAATGCCACAAGTAAAACCCGTGTCGAGAAGGAGAAGTGATTTTGAACTTTCCCTGCTTAAAAAAGTGATGAGTCTTCGCAAACCTATTTTTGGCATATGTTACGGCATGCAGCTTATAAATGTAGCCTTCGGAGGAACGCTCTATCAGGATATTGACCCCGTTAGAAAGAAAGCCCCGCCCTTTAGGCGGGGTAAAAAACATATAGCTTTGGTGGGATCTAAAACTCCACCAAAGCTTTCTAACGGGGTTGACTCACAGGTGAGAGTAGAAATTGATCACAGAAAGGGTTATCATTTAATTGTGATAATAGAAAACAGGTTTTTAAAAAAAGGCAGGTTTTCTGTAAACAGTACCCACCATCAGGCAGTAAAAAAGCTTGGTGACTCCCTTATAGCATTTGCTTATTCAACTGATAATCTGGTCGAGGCATTTTACATGAAAGACTATCCTTTTCTTGTTGGTGTACAGTGGCATCCAGAACGCCTGTCAGATAATGAACTTTCCTTAAACCTGTTAAAATCGTTCGTGGAGGCATCAGCTGCTAGCAAATAGGTTCTATACAGCAACTTCAATCTTCCTGTTGCTTCTTCTCGGATATCTGAGTTATCAGATACTCCAGCCCTTTCTAACTGCGATTGCCTGGGCAGTTGTATTTTCAATAGTCTTCTATCCTGTCTATGTATTTTTGCTGAGACACTTAAGTTTTAAAGTTGTTGCATCTTCGGTGACATTACTAATATTAATCCTGATCATCTTAGGCCCGTTCACCTACCTCTCGATTATTCTCACAGAGGAGATAAAAAATATTATAGAAAATATCAATAAAGATACACTGAGTTTTGTAAAAGATATTTTTTCTAACCTGAAGATCACTAACTTAGTCGATAAAATTCAATCATATATAGGGATGGAAGGCATAGATATTGACGATATATTAGTAGAAAATGTCAAAAAAATAGGTAAAAGTGTAATAAATAGTCTATCGAGTTGGATTAAAAATATAGCAGGTATGTTTTTGGATTTTATATTCATGCTATTTGCAATCTTTTTCCTGCTCAAGGATGGCCCGGGGTTCCTTACAAAAGTAAAGGATTACTTACCCTTTGCTGAAGAAGATAAAAACAGACTAATATCAAAAATAAAGGATATGATTATTTCTACTATCTTTGGTAGTGTTATCGTAGCCATTATACAGGGCATATTAGGCGGTGCTGCATTCTATTTTCTTGGAATCAAATCCCCGGTATTATGGGGAACTGCAATGTCTGTCATGTCTTTCCTGCCATTCCTCGGTACATTCTCGATATGGGGGCCTGTAGCAGGATATTTACTTATTCAGGGTAATTATACCAAAGGAATCATTCTTCTTTTGTTTGGCTCTCTGGTTATCAGCATGGTTGACAACATACTGAAGCCGATAATAATAAGCGGCAGGACAAAGATGCCTCCCCTTGCTGTCTTTTTCAGTGTGCTTGGAGGTATTAAACTTTTTGGGTTAATAGGGTTTATAATGGGGCCTCTTGTTCTGGCCCTTTTTATTTCTGTCTTTGAGATATTTAGACATATAGAAGGAGGAGAAAATGCTTAACCGAGAAGAGCTCAAAAAAATAGCAAAATTACGTGCTGAAGATGCCTTTTTTGTGAGTCTTTATCTAAATGTCAATCCGATGACAAATACAAAGAATAATTACGTGATACACGTAAAGAATATGCTTAAACAATCTCTGGAGAAACTGGATAAAACTGCATTGAAGCGGTTAGGTAGTGATATTGAGAAGATCGAAACGTATATTCTGGCAAACAAGAGGATATTCAAAAAAGGACTTGTTATCCTGAGTTCTCAAGAAAAAGATTTCTGGAGGGAATTTCATCTTTCGGTTCCTATAAAGAATGAAGTTATAATTGACAAGACACCTTATATAAAAACACTCCTGGATATTCTTGACAATTATCAAAGGTACGTCATTTTGCTTGTATATAAGGAATCGGCACGCTTATTTATCATCCATCTCGGTGAAATAGAAGAATATACAGAGGTTCATTCTGAAGATGTGCCTGGCAGGCATAAAAAGGGCGGCTGGTTTGCCCTTTCAGAGAAAAGTTATAAAAAGGCACATAGATTACCATGTTTCCCTCCACCTGAAGGATGTGCTTAAGCAAATAGACTCGTTTCTTTCCCGGGAAGATGTCGGGCGACTGATAATCGGCGGATCAGAAGAAGCTGTCACAAAGGTAAAGGCGATGTTTCCTCAGGCCGTTGCAGATAAGGTTATAGGAACGTTCCAGGCTGAGATGTTCGCAGGGAGCAAAGAGATATTAGAAAAGGCAGCACCTGTACTTAAAGCATTCGAGAAGCAGAAAGAGGCTGAGACTCTTGATGATTTACTGACAAAAGCGATGAAGAATGAAAATGCGGTTATAGGGATAGAAAATGTTCTTAATGCATTACAGGAGGGGCGAATTATGAAGCTTATATTTCTAAAGGATTATAAATATTCTGGATTGAAATGTAATAACTGCGGGTATCTCACTGTCCAGCATATCTCAACCTGCCCTTACTGTGAGGCTAAAATCCAGAAGGTAAACTACATTGTTGAGCTCGTAGCACAGAAGGCGGTTGAGCAGGGAGCATTTGTTGAGGTAACGGATAATGAAAAATTGAGAGAGTCTGGAAGCATAAGAGCTTTTTAAAGGTTCTGAGACAAGGTGAAATGGGTGCGCTTTACTCGTTACTCTTTGCTGATACATTATTCTCGCTACTTTTCCATTAACTTCTCTTCTTCCTCTTCTTGTGTTTTACAATCTATACACATAGTTGTAACAGGTCTTGCCTCAAGTCTTTTTATATTTATCTCCTCTCCACACCTATCACATATCCCAAATACACCTTTGTCTATCCTTTCTATAGCATCTTCTATCTTCTTTAAAAGTTTACGTTCTCTTCCTCTTAATTTAAGCATAAAATTTCTGTCTATCTCGGCAGTTGCCTGGTCTCCGAGATCCGGGAACGCAGTTTGCCCGGGAAGCTCATTAAGCGCTTCCCCTGCCTCGGCTAGTAGCGCCTCTTTCTGAGATATAAGCTTTTTCTTGATCTCCTGAATCTTCCTTACTCTCAGAGGAATTTGTACTGCTTTTTTTGTGTTTGGTTTTTCAGCAACCTTGACATTTTTTTTCTTTTCCATAAAGACTCCTAAAACTGAATTAAATAATTTAACAGAACTCAGCTGATTTAGTCAATGCAAACAATTTCCTGGTAAGCAGTAAAACGATAGGGGGTCATATTTACTGCAACCAATCCTTTCCGTTGCAATTCCTTGTTTATAAAAATAAAAACAAAACTGATATATTCTAAATTACGAAGCTTCGCTCGCAAGGGTATCAATGGTAGCAGGTTAAAATAACCCTTGCGTATTTTGAAAATAATATATTACAAAATGAGGCAATTGCAAAAGTCTATTTTACCCCTCACCCTTGCCCTCTCCGACAAGGGGAGAGGGTTTATTATCAAGCCCCTCCCTTGCCCGCCCCGCTTCGCGGAGCGAGGCCGGGGATGGGAGGGGTTGGGGAGGGTGAACATTTGATACTTTTGCAAGAGCCTCAAATAATAAATAGAAAGGAATAATTTAAATTTAATGTGTCTTGCAGTTCCATCGAAGATAATAAGGATTAAAAATTCTATCGCGACTATTGATGTTTATGGTGCGCAACGTGATATAAGTCTTCTTCTGATCGAAGATAGTGTAGGCATCGGAGATTATGTACTCGTGCATGCCGGCTTTGCTATTCAAAAGCTTCAAGAGGATATAGCAGAGGAAACTCTCGGACTCTTTAAAAAACTCTTTGAAGAAGAGAACAAAAAAGAAAATTGATTCCGCCTTTAAAAATCCTATTATTCCTACTATTTTTTCAGATTCAAAAAACCTCTTAATAAGAAAGATAGAATTTCAATACTATCTATGCTTGTCATGAATTATTCCATTATGTTAATCTTCACCAAAGGGGCATAAAATGCTGAAAAATGATCGCTGGATAAAAGAAATGGCAAAGAAGGGCATGATAAAGCCCTTTGATAAAGATCAGGTGAGGAAGGGTGTTATTTCTTACGGCGTAAGCTCATATGGTTATGACATGAGGATTGCCAATGAGTTTAAGATATTCACGAATATTAATAAAACTATTATTGATCCTAAAGGTTTCGATACAAAGAGTTTTATCGATTTTAAGGGCGATGTTTGCTTGGTACCTCCAAATTCCTTCGTGCTTGGCCGCTCTGTAGAATATTTCAGGATTCCCAGAGAGGTTCTTATAATATGCCTTGGAAAATCAACTTACGCAAGATGCGGTATAGTCATAAATGTAACCCCACTTGAACCCGAGTGGGAAGGTTATGTGACAATAGAAATATCAAATACAGCTCCGCTTCCAGCAAAGATATATGCAAATGAAGGTATAGCCCAGCTGCTTTTTATTGAAGGCTCAGAATTATGTGAAAAATCGTATGCTGATAAGGCAGGCAAGTACCAGGCCCAGAAGGGGATAACGCTGGCAAAGATGTGAATCAAATTATCAATTATTAATGCAAAGTTATCAATGAAAATTTAAAATGTTAATTGATAACTGTTAATTTTAACTTTTAAGGAGCGTCTTATGTCAGCAGGCGATAAAATAATACTTGCTCTCGATGTATCTGAACACAGTCATGCAATAGAACTTGTAGAAAAATTCAAAGACTATATTGGAATCTATAAGGTAGGCCTCGAGCTTTTCATATCATGTGGTCCGAAAATAGTTGAAGATATAAATAAAAAAGGCAAAAAGGTATTTCTTGACCTGAAATTCCATGATATCCCAAACACTGTTTCAAAAGCAGCTATTGCTTCAACAAGGCTTGGAGTATATATGTTTAATTTACATACATCAGGTGGTCTTGAGATGATGAAGAAATGCAGGGACAATATTGTCGAGATATGTCTTAAAGAAAATATTGAACGACCGAAAATCCTCGGTGTTACAGTACTTACAAGTCTCTCCAGAGAGGTTCTCAGAGATGAACTTGGAATTCAGCATGGTCTGAGGACTCATGTAAAGCAATTATCAGGGCTTGCCCTCAAGGCTGGCCTTGACGGTGTTATAGCATCTGCAAGAGAAGCTGAAATAATAAGAGGCCATTGCGGAAGGGGATTCCTCATAGTAACTCCTGGTATTAGACCTTCATGGACCCCTCCTGACGACCAGAAAAGGACTGCGACACCCAAAGAGGCAATAAGGGCAGGTGCTGATTATATTGTTATGGGGAGAGGTATATTGCAGCAGACCGACCCCTTGAAGGCTATCGAGTTGATAACCCTTGAGATACTCGCTGCCTGATGTCGAAGAATTGAACAAATCGCTCATCTCTATTAAATTCTTTTTGTAATAATGATAACACCTTCGAAAAAGGATTTTTTGCGGCTTATAGAGAACGGGAAAATTCCACCGCTTTATGAGGAGATACCGTATTTATCTCCCTGTTTAATTTATGAATCCTTAGCTTCTACAAACAGCTTTCTGCTCGAAAGTGTAAAAGGTCCGGAAAAGATTGCGCGATACTCCTTTATAGGATTTAATCCCTGTTTAGTTTTTAAAGTAAAAAATGGAGTTATGGAAATTGACATTAATCCCCCCTCACCCCCCTTTAGTAAAGGGGGGAAGGGGGGATTAATGGAGAAAAAGATCATATCCTCGATTAAGCCACTTAACGCACTAAAGGAACTTGTTAAGACATATAGACAGAAGCCTTTTGAATATCTTCCTCCTTTTCAGGGAGGCATTGTAGGTATTTTGGCTTATGATTTTGTCCAATATCTTGAACGATTACCAGGTAATGCTGTCGATGATATCAGCCTGCCTGATGCACACTTCTTGATGGTTGATAGATTAATTGCTTTTGACCACCTATTTAAAAAGTGTTGGATTATAGTCTGCCCGGGTGTTGAAGATTCTCTAAGGGGAGAGGGGGAGAGCGCGCGGGTTGACTGGTCAAAGAATTATGACGAGGCAGAATATGAGATCGAGAAAATACTAAAGACAGTTACAGGTATAAATCCAAAATCCGAAATCCAAAATCCAAAGTCAAAACGAAAGATAGAAATTATATATGAAATGAAAAAAACTGAATATATGGATATTGTTAAGAAGGCCAAAAAATACATTTCAGCAGGAGATATCTTCCAGGCAAACCTTTCACAGAGGGTTTCAGCATATATCGGGGACAAAAGCCCATGGAGCCTCTACAGGATATTGAGCTCTATAAACCCATCCCCTTTCGCAGTATTTATTGACTTTGGAGATTATCAGATAATAAGTTCTTCGCCTGAAAGACTGCTGAGGGTTAAAGATGGAATAATTGAAACAAGGCCTATCGCAGGCACAAGACCGCGGGGAAAGGATGTAAGGGAAGATGAACTGATGCGCACAGAACTACTCTTAAACGAAAAGGAGAGGGCTGAACATATAATGTTGATAGACCTTGAAAGAAATGACATTGGAAGAGTTTCAGACTACGGTTCAGTTGGAGTTGATGAATTTATGATTACCGAAGATTATTCACATGTGATACATATAGTCTCGAATGTGAGAGGAAATCTTGCAGGTGGAAAAGACTGTTTCGATGCGATAAAGGCTGCTTTCCCCGGAGGTACTATAACAGGTGTTCCAAAGGTGAGATGCATGGAGATTATCGATGAGCTCGAACCAGTAAAACGTGGGCCATATACAGGTTCGATAGGTTATATTAGTTTTTCAGGAAACATGGATTTAAATATAGTAATCAGGACATTTGTTATAAAAGATGAAATGGCCTATGTTCAGGCAGGTGCTGGTATTGTTGCTGATTCAGATCCTGAAAGGGAATATTACGAAGCACTCAAGAAGGCAGAGGCACTGATAAAGACACTGGAGAGGGTTTAAATGATTAAGTAAACTATTTTAATAGTTATTTCTTTTGTAGCATAATTGAAAAGTGCCATAACTTACACTATAGCATAAACAGCATTTCTTGTATGGTGCTTGACCTTATACATCGCCTCATCTGCGAGTCTCATAAGATCTTCCTTGGATTTTGCACTTCCAGGATATGAAGCAAGTCCAAAACTGGCAGTAATCTTAAGAGAATACCCTTCTTTCTTAAGAAAAACATTCTGCTCAACAGCCTTTCTTATCCGCTCAGCAATCTGAAACGCAACATCCGAAGATGTTTGTGGAAGGACAATTACAAATTCATCTCCTCCATATCTTGCAACAATATCAACCGTCCTCAGACTCTTTATAAGGAGCTGGCCTAGCTCAACAAGCACCTTGCTACCAATGAGATGACCATAGCGGTCATTTATCTGTTTGAAGTAATCAATATCCATAAATATAAGCGAAACAGAAGCATGGTATCTATTTGAGCGCTGAATCTCCATCTCAATAGTTCTGTTAAGGTATCTTGTATTGAAAAGCTTTGTCAGGTCATCTGTTATAGCAAGTTCCGTCATTTTCTGATATAGAGATGCCCTTTCTATAGCAATTGCAGTCTGGTCAACAAGCCTCATCAAAAGGTCGAGGTCTTCCCTTGTAAAAGGTTCTCCTGTTGTTTTGTTTACCATATCGAGAACACCGACCACCTGTTCTTTGGTTTTAATAGGAACACACATCAGAGATTTTGTTTTAAAACGAATATTTTTATCTATCTTTCCAAAAAATCGTTCATCCTGTGAGACATCTGGAACCACAATTGGTATGCCTTCCTGTGCAACCCAGCCAGCGATACCTTCTCCGACCTTCAACCTGAATTTCTGTTTATCCCTTATCTTTTTGCCCTCTGTTTTTTCAAGTACCAGTTCTCCTGTCTCATCGTCTACTAAAAGCACAGACCATCCCTCTGCTTTAGTCATTTCTTTTGCCTTTTTCATTATTTTAGTAAGGATATTGTCTAACTCTAATGAGGAAGTGAGGGTCTTGCTCACCTCTTCGTAGAAATTCAGTTCACGTCTTGCCTGAGACAGATCATATTTTAATCTGTCATTTTCAAGAAATATTTCCTTTTCCTTAAGTAACCTATTGACAAAATACACGAGTTCCTTCATCCCCGGTGAATAGAGAGAATAAGTAAGTGGCTCTTTTATCCAGGGCATAAGGCCCTTGAAGGTATAGTTATCTGAGATAATAATCTTTGGGATGGTTTTTGATAATTTTAGAAATTCTTTAAAAGAAGGGTTGGTATTTTGTTTCCTGTCTACTATAAGGAGCTCAACCTTTTCGTTCAACCTGTGTAAAACCATGTCAAGAAACTTAAACTTACTTATGCTGTGACCGTTTGATGCCAGGACTTCTTCGTAGTCGTTTCTTAATGTTCCACCGCCTATCAAGAATATTTTAGGCATTTATACCACAGCATTTCTTGAATTTCTTTCCACTCCCACAGGGACATGGTTCATTCCTACCAATTTTTTTGCTACGTCTTACTGTTTGAGGAGAAGAGCCTTCGCCTCTGTTATAATTTAACCTCGCCTGCCTTACTGGCTCTTTTCTAATAGTTTCCTCTTTTTGAACCTGGATTTTAAAGAGTCTGCCAAGAACCTCGTTAGATATTCTGGATGTCATATCTGCAAATATATCAAACGCCTCTTTCTTATATTCTACAAGGGGATCCCTTTGACCATAGCCCCTGAGTCCTATGCCTTCCTTCAGGTGATCCATACCAAGTAAATGGTCCTTCCACTGTGCATCAATGACCTGTAACATAACAACCCTCTCGAGGTATCTTATTATATCACTGCCAATTTCTGATTCCTTCTTTTCGTACGTGTTCTTTACTTCCGAAATCAATGTTCCCTTTAATAAATCCAGATCCATGGGGGTAATGTTAGGCACCATAGAAAATATACCGTAAACTGAATCTTTTAGCCCTTTTATATCCCATTCTTCCATATGTTTTTCCTGGGGACAGTAAATAAAGAGCATTTCATCAATAACCTCATCTATCATACTGAAGATGCGATCCTTAAGGTTTTCACCTTGTAGTATCTCTTTTCTGAAGGAATATATTTCTAACCTCTGTTTGTTCATAACATCATCATATTCAAGGAGATGTTTTCTTATATCAAAGTTATGTGCTTCAACACGTTTTTGTGCGTTTTCAATGGCCTTTGATACCATCCTATTTTCTATTGGCATATCTTCATCCATACCAAGTTTACCCATAAGCCCTGATATCCTGTCAGACCCAAATATCCTCATGAGGTCGTCTTCAAGTGACAGATAAAATCTCGAAGAGCCAGGGTCGCCCTGTCTTCCGGAACGGCCTCTTAACTGATTGTCTATCCTTCTTGCTTCATGCCTTTCAGTGCCCAGTATGTGAAGTCCTCCTGCAGATACTACCGCCTCCCTTTCTTTGTTGCAAATATCTTCAGCCTTTGAATATGCCTGTTTCCAGTCATCTTCTGTATAATCTTTTTTATCCTTCAGAAATTCCCTGGTAATGCCTTCGGGATTGCCTCCGAGTATTATGTCGGTTCCCCTACCAGCCATATTGGTTGCAATTGTGACACCACCTTTTCTTCCGGCCTGGGCTATAATCTCTGCTTCCCTCTCGTGGTATTTTGCATTCAAGACAGAATGCGGGATACCTTTTTTCTTTAAAAGATGGCTTAATATCTCGGACTTTTCTATAGAGATAGTGCCTACAAGGACAGGCTGGCCCCTTTTATAAAGTTCTTCTATTTCTCTTATGACAGAATTGAATTTCCCTTTTTCTGTCTTATAAATCATATCAGGATAGTCGGGCCTTACCATCGGCTTGTTTGTCGGTATGACAATCACTTCGAGGTTATAGATCTTTGCAAACTCCGCTGCTTCTGTGTCTGCTGTTCCGGTCATACCCGCAAGTTTATTGTACATCCTGAAGTAGTTCTGGAAGGTAATTGTTGCGAGGGTCTGATTTTCGCTTTCAATTTTTACATCCTCTTTTGCCTCTATCGCCTGATGAAGTCCATCTGACCAGCGCCTGCCGGGCATGAGCCTGCCCGTAAATTCATCTACTATAATAACCTCTCCGTCTTTGACAACATAATCAACATCTCTTTTAAAAAGAGTGTGCGCCTTGAGCGCTTGCAGGACATGGTGTACAAGTTCGATGTTTGCTGGATCGTAAAGGTTGCCTGCACCAAGCAATCTTTCCACCTTAATGTTGCCTTCTTCAGTAAGGATGGCTGCCTTTGCTTTTTCATCAATCGTGTAATCAATGTCTTTTTGAAGCCCTGGAATGATCTTGTCTATCTTGTAATACTTATCTGTTGATTCCTCTGATGGGCCTGATATAATAAGTGGTGTCCTTGCTTCGTCTATAAGGATACTGTCGACCTCGTCCACTATTGTATAATTTAGTTCCCTTTGACAGTAATCGGATATGTCATATTTCATGTTATCCCTGAGATAATCGAATCCGAATTCATTATTAGTCCCGTAAGTTATGTCTGCTGAATAACCATCTATCCTTGAACACGGCCTGAGAAAGTCAAATCTTTTATCTGTAGAAAAATAAGACGGATCGTATAAAAAAGAACTGTCGTGCTGTATAACTCCAACCGAGAGTCCGAGAAAGTTATAAATAGGTCCCATCCACTGAGAATCCCTCTTCGCAAGATAATCATTTACAGTAATAACATGAGCACCCCTGCCTTCAAGCGCATTCAAATAGACGGGGAGGGTAGCAACGAGGGTCTTCCCTTCACCTGTCTTCATCTCTGCTATTTTGCCATCATGAAGTACAATACCTCCGAGTATCTGCACATCAAAGTGCCTCATCTTAAGTTTTCGTCTCGAGACTTCACGCACTACCGCAAATGCTTCAGGAAGTAAATCATCAAGGGTTTCACCTTCCTCAAGCCTCTTCTTAAATTCCTCAGTCTTATCTTTAAGCTGCGTGTCTGAAAGACTTGCTAAATCTGCCTCTAAAGAGTTAACGTTTTCAACAAGAGGCCATAACTTTTTTAGCTCGCGCTCATTTTTTGTACCAAAGATTTTTTTAAGCAATATCCCAACCATATTCTTATTATAATAACATAATAAAATTAAGGTTTTAATATTTCAAGAAACCCTTTGTATAAGTTGGAAATTCTTACAAGAGAGGCTCTTGCAAAAGTCTATTTTACCCCTCACCCTTGCCCTCTCCCACAAGGGGAGAGGGTTTATTATCAAGCCCCTCCCTTGCCCGCCCCGCTTCGCGGAGCGAGGCCGGGGATGGGAGGGGTTGGGGAGGGTGAACATTTGATAC